>JBOGWH010000001.1:0-8295 GCA_050692975.1 Actinomycetota bacterium
AGATAGTGAAGGGGCCCGATTTTCCCTCCGGCGGAATCATTCTCGGCACCAAGGGGATCCGCGACGCTTACGAGACCGGCAGAGGTATCGTTCGGACGCGGGCCCGGTGTGAGGTTGAGGAGACCAAAAGAGGGCAGCGTATTGTCGTCACCGAGCTTCCCTACATGGTTTCGGGGGACCGGTTGATAGAGAAGGTCGCCGAGCTCGTCTCGGCAAAAAGGCTCACCGGAATCTCCACCGCTCGCAATGAGAGCAACCGCAAGGGGACCAGAATCGTGCTCGAGCTAAAGCGCGACGCGCTCGCCCAGGTGGTCCTGAACAACCTGTACAAACTGACCCAGCTGCAGGATTCCTTCGGAGTCAACATGCTGGCGCTGGTCGAGGGCGTGCCCAGGACCCTTTCCCTGGCAGATGCCCTGCGCCACTACCTGGACCACCAGGTCGAGGTCGTCACCCGCCGGACCCGGTACCGCCTGCGTAAGGCCGAGGAGCGGATGCATATTCTGGAGGGCCTGCTGGTGGCCCTCAAGCATCTCGACGCAATCATCAAGCTGATCCGAGAGTCCCCTTCGGCCGACGAGGCTCGTTCGAAGCTGATGAGCCGTTACAAGCTATCCGAGGCGCAGGCCAACGCGATCCTGGATATGCAACTGCGGCGGCTGGCCGCACTCGAGCAGCAGAAGATCAGGGATGAGGCCGATCAGCTCAAGAAAACGATCGATGACCTGAAGTCGATTTTGAGCTCGCCGGCCAAGCTCAAAAAGCTGATCAAAGACGAGTTGCTGGAGGTGAGGGAGAAGTTCGCAAATCCCCGGCGCACGGAGATCGTCCCCGAGGAAGCAGATTTCGATATCGAGGACCTGATCGCGGACGAGGACGTGATTGTCACGATCACCCGCTCCGGCTATATCAAGCGGGTCAAGTCGGCGACCTACAAGACCCAGGGCCGCGGCGGCAGGGGGGTGATCGGGGGCAAGCCCAAGGAGGGCGACATCGTCGACCAGATGCTCACCACGACCAACCACGCGTTTGTGCTGATCTTTTCCAACCGCGGCAAGGTCTACCGCATCAAGGCCCACGAAATCCCAGAGAAGGAAAGGACCTCCCGGGGCGTCTCGATCCGCAATTTGCTTCCGTTTGCCTCCGACGAGGCGGTCGCCGCGGTGATCGATACCCGCGACTTCCAGGCCCATCGCTTTCTGGTCATCGCCACCAAGCTGGGAGTCATCAAAAAGACCGAGTTCACCGCCTACAACTCTTCTCGCCGGGACGGGATTATCGCGATCAACCTGCGACCAGATGACGAGGTGGTGCGGGTCAGGGCAACATCGGGTGAGGACGAGTTGATCATGGTCTCCAGGCGTGGCATGGCGATCTGCTTTGCGGAGCAGGATGTGCGGCCCATGGGCAGGACCACGGCGGGAGTCATCGGAATGCGGCTTTCCTCTGGTGACGAGGTGGTCTCTTTCGACGTGGTGGACCCCAATGGGGAACTGCTTATCGTTACCGATGCAGGGTTCGGAAAGAGAACGTTGCTGGACAGATACCCGCGGCAAAAGCGGGGGGGCAAAGGGGTAAAGACGGCGAAGCTGACCGGACGCCGGGGCTCAATCCAGGGCGCCGGAATGGTCAGGGTCGGGCACGAGATATTTCTGATTGCCAGCGACGGCCAGGTCATTCGAATGACCGTCAAAGATATTTCTCGGCAGGGGCGCGACACTACCGGCGTGCGTGTCATGCGAATGGACCCGGGGGTTTCGGTAGCAGCGATAGCGCCCGTCGCCGAAGCGGAGTAGTGAAGTGGCCGGAGATGTCGTCTCGAGCACCGACCCCAGCGCGCCCGGGGGCCTGAAGGGCCCGGCCCCGGAGGGTTCTACATCGGGAATTCGCAAAGAGAGCCGCCCGGCCGTCGAGGCGGATCTTGCCAGTCTGAACCTGAGTTCGAGGAATGCCGAGCCGGCGTCGTACACCGTCAAAGAGCTGGACCTCGCCAGCATGATGAAATTCTCCTCGGCGTTTGCACTTTTCTCAGTTCTCGTCAGCGTGGTGGCGGCGGCGGTGCTGTTTGTGGCAGGGGCCGCTGCGGGGATCAATGATTCCGTAGAAGAGTTTCTTAGGAGTCTGTGGTCTCCAGACTTCAGGATGAGCGCCGGAGGGGTGCTGCGCTGGACCGCCTTGCTTGCACTGATCGGCGCCGGGGCCTTTACGCTGCTTACGATGGTCGGTGCTCTTATATATAACCTGGTCTGCGATCTGACCGGAGGTATCCGGGTCGTGGTTGCCGGGGACCGGACTAAAATGGACCGCGAGGGGCCATAGCTCAGCCGGTTAGAGCGCAGCACTGATAATGCTGAGGTCCGTGGTTCGATTCCACGTGGCCCCACACGAAATTTTTGGGACTCCTAAGGTTCCTGTGGGTATCTTTTCCCGGCCTCATACCTGATCTTCGCCTGAAACCCTGAACCGCGAAATGTCCCATCGAAAAGGGGGTGACGCGCACACCCCGTTCTCTTAGGCTGCGGGTGCTCACTACAGCAACCCAAGCCAAGGAGGAGTTGTGCGCGTCACTACAGCATTCAACAAGATGTTGGCCATTTGTGGGGCCTCGGTGGTCAAAGTGACCTTCGCCCCGGAAGGCGTGGTGGTCGGACTGAAGCGCAGGTTCAAGAAATTGAGTTGCCCTTGTGGCCATAAGTCCAACGCAGCCTACGACTCATCCGTGCGCCGCTGGCGACATCTCGATCTGGGTGCCTGCCGGCTTTTTATCGAGTGCGAGATCCGGCGTCTGAATTGCCCGAATTGTAAGCGGGTGCGCACTGAACAGGTCCCCTGGGCCCGCTCAGGGGCCCGCCACACCAAAGACTTCGAAGACGTGGTGGCGTTCATGGCCCAGCGCATGGACAAGACGACCATCGCAAAGCTGCTGCGCGTCTCGTGGAAAGCCGTAGCCAACATTGTGATCCGGGTCGTTTCATCCTCGATAGACGACTCCCGCCTGGACGATCTTTACCGCATCGGCGTGGATGAGGTCTGCTACCGCAAGGGTCACCGGTACCTGACGATCGTCGCCGACCACGACCGGGATGGAGCCGTGGTGTGGGCCAAAGAGGGCAAGGACGCAAATACCCTGAAGAGCTTCTTCGATGAGCTTGGAGACGAAAGAAAAGCGAAGCTGCAGGCGGTGTCGCTGGACATGGGAGGCGCCTATGGCAAGGCCACGACGCAGGAGGTTCCCCATGCCGTCCAGTGCATCGATCCGTTCCATGTCGTCCAGCTTGCGAACTTAAACGTCGACCGGGCCAGAAGATGGGCGTGGAATCTTGAGAGACCATCCCAGCGGTCGAAAAAGCTGCCTCGCGGCCGGCCTCCGGGGCCGGCTTCCCCCAAAACCGACGCCGTAAAGGCGGGCTGGGTGAAGGACACCCGCTGGGCGCTGCTAAAGGACCCAGACACTCTCACGGATGGCCAGCTATCGGTTCTCGATGCTCTGCGCCGCCAGCGGTCGATTTTGTACAGGTGCTGGCAACTGAAAGAAGGCCTGCGGGATCTTTACCGCCTTCGTCGCCCGCAAGACGCCGGCAAACATCTCGATTGGTGGCTGGCATGGGCTTGCCGCTGCCGCATTCCTGCCTTCGTAGCCTTCGCTCGGACAATCCGAGCCAATCGCGATCGGATCCTGGCCGCGGTCGAGCTGGGACTTTCGAACTCCAAACTCGAAGGCCTCAACAGCAAGGTCCGGCTGATCAATCACCGGGGCTACGGACACCATTCAGCAGCGGCTCTGATCTCAATGATCTATCTCTGCTGCGGCGGAATTACCGTCCAGCTACCCACGGAAAGGTGAGGAGAACCAAAAATTTGTCGTCGGGCCGGCCGGACTTGAACCGGCGACCTCTTGACCCCCAGTCAAGCACGCTACCAAGCTGCGCCACGGCCCGATTCGCCCGGCCTTGCTGCGCCGGACCACCCAATGGTAGCTCAGTCTGGCGGACGAAATCCCACCTCCTCACCCTGCCGGCGGCATCGAGGGCAGCTCGGGGCTTAGCGCTCCCGGCGGGCCCTTTCCCTTACCGCGATCCGGATCGGGTTGCCGGTGAATTCGAACTCCTCGCGCAGCCGCCGTTCAAAGAAGCGCAGCCATGAGTCCGCGGGGCGAAGGTTGGCAAACAGCACCACTTCGGGAGGGCCGACCGAGGCCTGCGTCGCGTACAGCACCTTCGTCTGCCGGCCCCCCGCGGCAATAGGGGGGGCCTTTTGCTGGGCCTCGGCAAGGATCGTGTTCAGCCGGGCGGTCGGGACCCTCGTCGAGCGGGCCGCCAAAACTTTCTCGATAAGCGCCGGGAGCTTTGAGACCCCGCGACCGGAAACCGCCGAGGTCCGGACGACGGGGGCATAGCGTACGAACCCGAGCCGGTCCATTATCGATTCCTCCGCCTTGCGCCCCTCCTCCTCCGAGACCCGGTCCCACTTGTTGGCGACGATGATCGCAGCCGTGCCTGCCTCGGCGACCTCCCTGGCGATCTTCTGGTCTTGAACCGTGGCTTCCACGGTGGCATCGATGACCACAAGGGCCAGGTCGGACCTCTGGATGGCGGTTCTAGTCCGCCCCGCACTCCAGGCCTCCACTCCCCTTTTATCTGCCCGGCGGGCAAGCCCGGCGGTGTCCACGAACCGGTACTGGCGGCCTCCAAACTCAATCACGCTGTCGATGGCGTCGCGGGTGGTGCCCGGCTCGTGGTGCACCAGCGATCGCTCGCTTCCCGCAAACCGGTTGAAAAGTGACGACTTTCCCACGTTGGGCCTCCCCACGATTGCGATGGAAGGCACGGCATCATCAGCGGGCCCCGGTTCGGATTCCGGAAGCAGGTCGGTCACCTTGTCGAGCAGGTCCCCGGATCCGCGGCCGTGCAGGCCAGAAACGGGATGCGGCTCCCCCAAGCCCAGTCCCCAGAACTCGGAGATGTCGGGCTCCGCCCTGGCATCGTCCACTTTGTTGGCCGCCACCACAACCGGAACCTTCAGCCGCAGCAGCCGGCGGGCCAGCTCCTGTTCGTCGTTGGTGATCCCGGTGCGCGAGTCCACCACGAAGACCACCACATCGGCTACGGAGGCTTCCGACAAGGCCCTCGCGGCGACCGCGCCGGAGATCCTTGACGGTTCGTCGATGTCCTCCGATGCGATTCCGCCGGTATCAACCAACAGGAACCGCCGGCCGGCCCAATCGACCTCGGCGTCCACGCTGTCGCGAGTCAGACCGGGAGCCGGGCCTACAATCGATCCCCTGCGGCCGGCAAGGCGATTGACCAGGGTGGACTTACCGACGTTGGGCCTTCCCACCACGGCAACGCGCTTGAGCCGTATGGTCACGGAAGCATTGCGAGGATTTTTTCGACAACTTCTCCGGCCGTCAGGCCGGTCGTATCGATAATCACGGCATCGTCCGCCGCCTTTAGCGGCGAGGCCCCGCGCTCACTGTCACGGCGGTCCCGCGCCCGGATGGCATCCAACTCCTGCCGGGGATCCAGCCCCGTCTGAAGAGCCCTGCGCCGGGCCCGTTCGGAGTCGGCTGCGGTGATGAATATCTTCAAGTCGGCAAGGGGCATGACGACCGTGCCTATATCCCTGCCCTCGACCACGGCCCCGGCCGGGTCGCGGGCGATGACCTCTTTCTGCAATTCGACCAGCCGGCGACGCACCGCAGGGATCGCCGCGACGACGGATGAAACCGCCGATACGTCCCCGCCCCGGACGAGCCCGGAAACATCCCTGCCGTCCACCAGGACGGTATCTGTGCCGGCGTCGATTCGGGTGCTCCCGAGCAGGCCTTCAACACCCTTTTCGTCTGAGGGGTCCACTCCGCTTTCCAGGACCTTAAGAGCGAAGGCGCGATACATGGCCCCGGTATCCAGGTAGGAGAGGCCCAGCCGGCGCGCGAGCGCCTGCGCAACGGTGCTCTTGCCGGCCCCGGCGGGTCCGTCGATGGCGATCAGGAGCCTGCGGCTATCCATGCAGGGCCCTCAGGTCGTCTTCAAACCCGGGATAGGAGACCGCGGCGCAGTCCCAGCCTTTCACCTTGACCGGGGCGGATGCGATCAGGCCCGCAATCGCGAAGGCCATGGCAAGGCGGTGGTCGCCCAGAGAGTCAACCTCGCCGCCCGACAGCGCCGTGGGGCCCGTGATGCGCAGGCCGTCCGCCAATTCCTCCACCTTGCCTCCTAGAGCCGATAGCCCTGCGGCGAGGCCCCCGATGCGGTCTGACTCCTTCGCCCGCAGCTCCTCGGCCCCCTCTATTACGGTCTCGCCCTCGGCCTGGGTCGCGGCCAGCGCAACCAGGGGCAACTCGTCGATCATCTGGGGTACCCGTTCTGCCCCGATGTTTGCCGATTGCAGCCGGGCAAACCCGGTCTCGAGAGACCCCAGCGGCTCGGGCTCCTCGGCGGATTTCTCGACCTGGAAGGAAGCCCCCATTTCTGCGAGTACATCCAGCAGAGCCGTCCTGGTCGGGTTGAGCCCCACGCCTTCAAGGCGCACCTGCGACAACGGCACGAGGATGGCCGCCACCAGCCAGAATGCCGCGGACGAGAAATCCCCCGGAACCTGCATCTCAAAGGCCTCCAATCCTTCGCCGCCGCCCTCGATCTGCACGATACCGGCCCCGGCGGTGACCGGTTTGCCCAGCCACCGGAGCATGCGTTCGGTGTGATCGCGCGAGGAAGCGGCCTCAATCACACTGGTGGTACCCGACGCCTGCGTCCCGGCTAGCAAGATCGCCCCCTTCACCTGGGCGCTGGCGACGGGCATCGTGTAGTCGATCCCTCTCAGGGATCCGCCTTCCACCACAACGGGGGCGTGGCCCGAAGAAAGCGAGATCCCGGCCCCCATCTGGCGCAGTGGCACGGCGATTCTCTCCATCGGACGCCGGGACAACGACTCGTCCCCGGTAATGGTGAACCGGCCCGGCCTCCCGCCCAATGCCCCGGCCAAAAGTCGCATCGTCGTACCCGAATTGCCGGCGTCGAGGCTGTGGTTTCCCTCCACCGACCAGCCGTCCCCCGCCAGCGCCACGCCGCCGTCGATTCTTTCGGACGAGTACCCCAGGGCCCCGAGGCATTCCAGGGTCGATGCGACGTCCCGGCCGGGCCCGAGACCGTCGATTACGCTGCGCCCCTTCGCCATGGCCGCAAACATGGCCGCCCGGTGCGAGATGGATTTGTCCCCGGGAACGCCGATGGTTCCCGACAGCCTTCCGGCGGGATGGAAGGTGCGGTTCACCCCAGCTCCGCCGAGTAGCCCTTTTTCCGGATTGCCTCCATTGCGGCTTCGGCCGGCTCCCGGCCGCTCACCGCGAGATGGACCGTGCCGCGGCCGCCCTCGGGGGAATGGATTATGTCGATATCCTCGATGTTTATTCCGGCCTCCCCCACCGTCGTCGTAACGTCGGCCAGCACGCCGGCACGGTTGTCGACCGGAACGAGTATCTCGATCAGCTCGCCGGGCTGGCCGCCGGGGCCCGGCAGAGACATTCGCGCCCGCCGCCCTTCCTCGAGCATCTTCCGCAGCCCGCCGTAGTCGGCTTGCTCCAGAGCGCTGCCGGCAGTCTGCAGGGCTTGGATGAAACGCCGGAGCAGGTCGTTCAGAGCCGGCCGGTTCTCCCGGACGATATCCACCCACAGGTCCGGAGAGCTCGAAGCTATCCGGGTCATGTCGCCGAAGCCGCCCGCCGACAGCAGCGGCAGCCCTCCGTCGGCTGCGGAGACCTCGGCTGCAAAACCCATCAGCGCGCTGGAGAGCAGTTGAGGAAGGTGGCTGGTCAGAGCCACAACCTCGTCGTGCCGCGAGGCATCCAGCGAAAAGACCCGGACCGAAAGCCCGCTCAAGAACCGCATCAGCACCCGGTAAGCATTCGGGTCCGTCCGGTCGGTCGGAGTCAGGATCCACGAGCAGCCGCGGTACAGATCGGCGGTGGCCGCTTCGATCCCCTCCTTCTCGGATCCGGCGATCGGATGTCCCCCGATGAAGTGGACTCCTTCGGGGCAGGCGGCGGATGCCTCCGACACAATCCTGGTCTTGGTGCTGCCGACGTCGGTCACGACCGCGCCCGGTGAGATCGATGGAGCGATCTGTTTGAAGACTTCGGGGATCGTTCCCGCCGGCGTGGCGATCACAATTAGATCCCCCGCCGCGGCCGCCTCCTCCGCAGAGGCAGCAACCTCGGAGAGCGCGCCCATGCCGAGTGCGGCAGCGGCCGTCGGGGCATGCTTGTCGAAGCCGATCACCCTCGAAGCCATCTTGGCC
>JBOGWH010000002.1:0-3951 GCA_050692975.1 Actinomycetota bacterium
TCATCACCTTTTCGTTATGCCAGGCGCGGGTTAGCTCCAGCTCGGAGGGCGTGTCGGCCACGAAAAGAAAGGCCGCCCCCGCCCAGAGAAAAGCAACGATCCAGGCTCTGCCGTTTTCCACGAGAACCACCGTGGCCAGCCCCAGGGAGGCCACCACAAGCAGAATCCCCAGCGTGGTGTACCGGCTGGATCCGGCGAACTGCAGCCCCAGGCCCATGCGCCCCAGCATCGTGAGAACCGACCCCCCGGCGGCGTAGGCGCCTATCGAAAGCCACGGCGCCGCCCGGGCCAAAGCCTCGCGCCGGAAAGAGACGACATAGGCCGCCAACCCCGTAAAGGCCGCCAGGAGCAGCACGCCGGCCAGGTAGCGGGGCCTCTCATCGAGAACCGGCCGGCCGAGCAGGTACAGAATGTAGGCGGCCGCATCGTGCGGGCGTTCCCACAAGACCGAGACGGGGACGTGATGACCCTCAAAGGCCCGCGGTGTCGCGTATCCGTTGAGGTAGACGGCGGTTGAGATGATCCCCACCGGAACCCACAGCCACAGGTAATTGCGCAGGCCCTTTCGAAGCAAGATAACCGGAATGCATACGACCCAGATCATGGTCGCCGACAAAAGGGAAAACTGGCCGACGGCGGCCGCCGCACCGCCCATGACGACGGCCGGCCACCCGGCCCGGCCATCGGGCCACAGGCAAAGGACCCCGACGGCAAAGACCATCGCCAGCAACGGCAAGAACCAGCTGATCTGCCAGCCCCAGAACCAGTCCTCCCACTGGACGACGGAGAAGACCATGACCGAAAGCGCCGGAATTGCGGCGAGGGCCGGCGCCGGCGCTCCCTTCAGCGTCCTCAAGACGAGCAGCACCAGCACCGTAAAGATCGCCGCCGCCAGCATCAGGTTTACGAAAAGCTCGGCCCGGATGTTCCATTTGGTGAGGCGCGCAAGGGCCATCATGATCATCCGAGGAAACGCCATTCGCTGTTCGCCGTGCTGAGAGAAATAATCGGAAATAGGCAGGCCCGATGCTCTCGACCTCCTGATGAAATCGACGAAAGCCCACTGGTCCGAGAACGGCAGATTGACGCCGTAGCGATTGACCAGGTAGACGAGAAACACCAGCGGCGCCGCTGCGGCTGCGACGACGGCGGCGATGAGGCCTTTGTGAGTGGGGAAAGAGGCGGCTAGCTCTTTATCGCCCGTGGAATCATCCGCCCGGAGGTGTCGTGGTCCTCACGCACCTCCTCGTGGTACTCGGCGTCGGTGTTGACCTTCCAGGGATCCCAGTCCTCCCCCAGGATGTTCCTGGCCGCCAGCAGCGCCGTCATCATTGAGTGATCCTGGTTGTTGTACTTGTGCATCCCGTTTCTGCCGGAAAGCTGCAGGTTCGGAAGCTCCGCCTCGATGAACCTCCTGACCACCAAAACGTTCTGCTCGTAGGTCCCGTCGTACACCGGGTACGTTTTGGGCATCCTTACAACCGTCCCGTCCTCGATGTCCTGTCTGCGGCACAACCCGAGCTTGTCGACCTCCATGCTGCCCAGGTCAATCAGTTCTTCGTCGGACTTGTTCCACAGCTCGTCGCCGATGTTGCAGAAGTACTCCAGGCCCAGAGCGCTCTTGCTTTCATCGGGCACCATGAAGGGGCTCCAGTTCTTAAAGTTTTGAATCCTGCCCAGCTTCACGGAAGGCTCGTGGATGTAGATCCAGTTGTCGGGGAACAGCTCTTTCTGGTTCACGATCAGGACGACGGTGAAAAAATCCCGGTAGGAAAGGGCACCGGCCGCCTTCCGCACCTCTTGCGGAGCCGGGGGCTCCATCATTTCCACCAGCTGCTTGATCGGCAGGGTCGAGATGAACTGGGCGCCCTCGAAGATCTTCGGACCGTCCGGGGTGTCGGCCTCCACACCGGTCAGGCCGGAGGCTGCCCGGTGAAGCCTCATCACCGGGCTGGCCATGTGCAGCGCGGCGCCCTTTTTTTGAACTTTCTCCGCCGCGACCTCCCACATCATCCCTGGGCCGAACCTGGGGTACTCGAACTGCTCTATGAGAGTCTTGATGATCTCGCCCCCCTTGCTCTTACCCGAGCCCTTGAAGGCATTTCTTATGGCCTCCTTGAGCGACAGGCCTTTGATACGCTGGGCCGCCCAGTCGGCCGATATCTCCCTGCACGACATTCCCCAGACCTTTTCGGTATAGGTCTTGAAGAAGATCCGGTACAGGCGCTCCCCGAAGCGGTTGATCACCCAGTCCTCAAAGGAGGCCTCCGACTTCCGGGGGAACACCTTGGCTTTGAAGTAGCTGAGCAGGCAGGCCGCCGTCTGGAAGATTCCCAGCTTCGTGAGTGCGTCCATCGCCCTGAGAGGATAGGAAAAGAATTTCCCGTTGTAGTAGATGCGCGACAGGCGGGGGACGGTGAGCCAGTCGTCCTCGTCGAGGATCTCGTGCCACAGCTTCTTGACCTCTTCTGCTTTGGTGAAGAAACGGTGACCGCCGATGTCGAACCTGAACCCCTTGTACGAAGCGGTTCGCGCGATTCCCCCGACCAGATCCGGATCCGCCTCGAGGATCTCGACCGAGACGCCGTTGTGAACCAGCTCCCAGGCGGCCGTCAGCCCGGCCGGGCCGGCGCCCATGATGACGACTTTCTCTTCCGGGGCGAGGGTGTTTGCGGCGGCGCCGGCCGTATCTACTTTCATCGACTCATCGGGAACTGTACGCGTGGTGACCTGCCTTTCACTGGATTTTTCCGCCGGGGCCTGCATCCAAACTGGCATGATGCCAGCCATGAACCTGCGGGCGCCGGCTGCACCAAATCATAAAGGCAAGCACACCGGACACCGCAAAGTCTCCGAAGTATCTGCCGGAAGTCCTCCTCCACGGTGGACGGGCAGGCAACGCCTGTTTCTGGCCGCCATCTGCCTTGCCGGATTTCTGCGGGGCGCCTATTGGGCCCTTACGCTGCCGATTTGGCATCCAATTGATGAGGCCGCGCACTTCGCCTATGCGGCTTCAATTGGCTCGGGAGACGGAATACCCACCGTCGGCCGGGATCTCGTCCCTCCCGACGTATTCCGCATAGCGAAGCAGCACCCCTCACAGGCCATCGTGCCCTTCTCTCCCAACGACCAGGAGCTATGGGGGACCTCGGGGCGACAGTATGAAGGCATTCAGCCTCCGCTGTACTACGGCCTCGTGGGGGCGATCTATGCCCTCTGGGGGAAACCCTCGGCCGGACTGGTCCTGACCATGAGACTGGTGACGGTGGCTCTCGGAGTCGCCGCTTTACTCCTCACGGCACTGGCCGCCGGGCGACTGTTTCCCGATCGGCCGGCCGTCAGGCTGGGTGCCCCGGCGCTGCTGGCGGCGATACCGGCGGCGGGAGGATACAGCGCCTACATCACCAACGACGGCGCGACGCTGACCGCGGCCGCGGCGATTCTGTGGGCCTCGGCCGGGCTCCTGCGAAAAAAGCCCACAATCAAACAATCGGTCACGGCCGGCATCGTGGCCGGCGCCGGTTTTCTTACCCGCAACAGCCTGGTCCTACTGGTCTTGATGGCCGCGGTGATGCTTTTTAGGTCCTGCCTCGCAAACGGGGTTACCCGAATGCGCACCGCGAAACTTCTGGCCGTAATGGGTGCGGGGTTCGGCGCCCTTGCGCTGCCGTGGATAGCGTGGACCCGCCTGGCCTACAAGGGCACAAGCATCACCGACGAGTTCGCCGATCTCGTGCGGCCGATTGCCGGCACGCAGGCCCGGACGGTGGCCGGTTTTCTGCGTCACGTGTCCGAATCCGCTAACGGCTGGCTCGACTTTCTCTGGCCGCACCCGCCCCCGACGGGCTTTTTCTTCGCGGCAGCCGCGTTTGCGCTTATCGGCGTGGCGGCCGGATTGGTCTCGGCCTATCGCCGCAACGACCGAGAAGCGCGTTTTTCTCTCTGGTGGCT
>JBOGWH010000003.1:0-2594 GCA_050692975.1 Actinomycetota bacterium
GCCTCGTTGTAGTAAACGACCTTCCCGGTGGCGTCGCCGACGAACATCGCGGTCGCAAGACGCTCGGCGAACTGCCTGGCGCTGATCAACACGAGGTGCTTTTGGGTACGCTGGGCGGCGGTCATAGCAGCACCTAGTCTATTGGCTCAAGCCGAGGTTACCGGCGGCCTGACAAAGGCGACGGAGGCGACCGCCCACCCCTTGGCGCTGTGGTCGGTCATCTGGACGACCAGCTGTGCGGACCCCTGCCTGCCGCTGATCGAATAACGGTAGGTCGCGCCGGCGGCATTCGCGGAACCGCTTCGCCGCCAGTTGCCCGCGAGCAGCTTGCCGAAAGGCCGCACAACGGCCTCCGCCGCCCGGCCGGCAACGAAGCGGGACGCGCCCGGCCAGCCGTCCTCCAGCAGGCCGTCCACAAATGCGTCGCTCCTGGCACGGGCGGTCGCACCGGGAGCCCTGGAGGGGCCGCGGACGGCCTCGCCGGCAACCGGCAGCGCACCCACCAACTCCCCCGCCCGCATGCCTCTCAGCTGTCCCCCTCCGGCCGGCACGATCACCAGGGCCGCGCCGCTGCTCGTGGTTTTGTCGGTATCGATCAGCCGGCTGCAGGAATCCACCGTTTCGATTCGCCCGGCGCTGGGATCGATGTACCCGCCGAGAGCCGAAAGACCCTGGTTGCTGTGCGGCAGAAATCCGAAGGCGTTGGACCCCTCCTGGATGGGGCCCTCCCATCCGGCTGCAGTTTGAATGTCCCCGACGCTCCAGCCGCCGGAGCGCTTAACGATCGCTCCTATCCCTCTGATGGTTTCCAGTTTGTCCTCGTAGGTGAAAAGGGCAAAGCCGATGTTCCCGACCCTCGCGAGCTTGTCGATCTTGGCCGCGGCCGAAGCTTCGTCGACCTTGCGGGGCTGTTCGACGATGAATCGCGTGAAGTAGCTCGTCGCCACCTCTTCAATTGCCTTGCGGTCGGCGGCCGGCAGGGATCTGGACACGTCGATCTGGGGGGCCCGGTTCGCGGCCAGCCCGCGCGCCTCGGCCGCTTCGCAGGCGGACTCGTTGCGGTCGTTCAGCACCTTGGCCCCTCCACCGGCTAGAAGGGCGGCAACCAGACCCGTCGCCGCCAGTTTCCCGCTGGGGATGTCCAGCTTCGCTTTGTCGTCAACGACCCTGGTGCGCGAAACGATCACGCTTACCAGGACCAAGCCGAGTGCGAGACCTCCGGTGATGAACCAGAAATTAAGCTGCCAGCGGGCGGGAGGGGTCCCGAAAAATCCGAAATAGGTAAACCAGGCAACCTTGGTCCACGGGGTGGGGACCGGGCGGGTGGCGTCGTAGACGGCCGACCCCGCCAGTGCAATGGCCACGGTCATGCCCAGCGCGGTGCTGGTGGCGGCGTCTTTTGCCTGGGCGACGCAAAGCGCCGCAACCCGTCCCTTAAGAAGGTCTACATCGCCCCTTCGCCCCTCTGCCTCCCCCACCCGGACCTCCGGGCCCCGGGTCAGGACCCGTGCGGGATTGCCTCCGCATTCCGGATCAGCCCGCATGAAGCTGACCACGTTGTAGACCATCGAGCCCAACCCGAAGATGACGCAGATCCAGATATACAGCCGTCTGCGGGGAACTGCGGGAGATCCTCCTTCATCCGTGGCTTTTGCGGCCCTACCGGCCCCGGCGGCTTCACGCGCTCGTATTGCCCTGGACTGGTCCCCGGCGGCCACGCGCAGGACCAAGAGGAGGATCAGGGCGCTGAGGACCCCCCGGGCAACATCGGCCCAGTACCACTTCGTATAGGGAAGGCCGACGGTGGCCGCAAGCGCGGCAAGCGCGGCGAGAACAACGGCGGTGCCTTTGACCCCTGCCCCCCGGACCGAAGGGTCAATCGGCTCAGGTGGTTGCGGCTCACCGGGGCCGGCATCGTCGGGACTCATCGGCCCATTAAAGCAACTTCTATAGACTCCTGGGAGCCTCCTATGAAAGCCGCCGCGGTAATACCTGCGTACCAGTCCGAAGACTCCATCGGCGAGACCGTCACCGCACTCGTCGCCGACGGGCGTCTCGACGAAGTGATCGTCGCCGACGACGGATCCACCGACCTGACGGGAGAAATGGCGGAGAGGGCCGGGGCAAGGGTCGTCCGCCTCGAAAAGAACCTCGGGATGGGCGGGGCCATCGAAGCAGGATTTGACGCCACCGACGCCGAGATTGTGCTGATCGTCGACGGAGATACGCGCGATACGGCCCGGTCGGCCATCGACTTAATCGAGCCCATAGCCCGCGGGGAGGCCGATGTGGTGATCGGCATCCTTCCCACAGCCGGGTCCAGGGGGGGATTCGGCACCGTGGTGAGAGCGGCGAGATGGCTCATCTACCGGGCGTCGGGTTTCGACAGCAAGGCTCCTCTGTCCGGCCAGAGGGCGGTTCTGCACGATGTCTTTGATTCCTGCAGGCCTCTGGCACCCCGCTACGGAGCCAATCCGGCTTTCACCGCGGACTCGGCGGCAATGGGGTTCAGGATCCTCGAACAGCCGGTAGACATGGACCATCGTCATTACGGCAGAACCCTGTCGGGATTTGCCCACCGGGCGGTTCAGGGG
>JBOGWH010000004.1:0-1677 GCA_050692975.1 Actinomycetota bacterium
GCGGGTACCCGGCCAGTCCGGTTTCCTTTCGCTGGACCTGCCGCCCGGCAGCTACGCCATCGTGTGCCTGATTCGGGCCCCAGACGCCGCCACCCACGCCGCTAAAGGAATGAGCCATGAGTTCGGAGTTGTATGAAGCGGTGGGCGTGCGATTTGCAAGTTCCTGCCTGGCTGCTCCTTATCCGCCCGATCCCGTGGTTGCCGTGAAGGCAGAAAGGACCATCGTCGTCATGGTCGCAGACGGCGAACGCCTGCTGGCTGAGGGGATTGCATCAGGTCTGGCCCGTTTTTCCGATCTCTCGGTGCTTGGCCAGCACCCCGCTTCGGCAACCGAAGCCCTGGGGTTGGCGGAGGCTTTGAAGCCCGACGTCGTCCTCATCGACTTTCTGATGCGGGATATGGCAGGAAGCGCCGCTGCGGGGGCCATGAGGGTTCGGGTGCCGGAGTGCAAAGTCATCATCATGTCCTCGGATTTCGGGCCGGCCGAGATCAACGCCGCCCTCCAGGCCGGAGCCGCCGGGTTTCTGCCCAAGAACGTGGGCCTCGACATTGTGGCAGACGCCGTCCGCAGGGTGTTCGCCGGGGAGTGCCCCGTGTACCCGGGCGCCCTGCAAGAGATGATCGACGAAATGCGCTCTCTCGAAAACGATCTCACGTACTGCTACGAAACCCTCGCCCGCCTCACCTCCCGAGAAGATGAGATCCTGCGCCTGCTGTCGGATGGCCCCTCCGTTAAGGAGGTTGCCGACCGATTGTTCATAGCTCACTCGACATGCAAGACCCACATCCACCACATCCTCGAAAAGACCCAGCTCAAGCGCATGCGGGAGGTCATCTCAATGGCCCGAAAATGCGGCTGGCTGCGCCAATGAATCCCAAAATCCACCTAAAAGGTGGATAGGCAGCGGGTTTGGCAAGTGCTTCAATGCGTAAACAACCGAAACGAAAGGATCTTCAGATGATTGGAATTCGCAGAAGCGGCTTCCGCACACGGGCTGGCCTTACGATTTTCGGGGGCGTGGCAATCGCCCTGGCGGTGGCCTCCCTGGCCTTTGCATGCACGGTCGTCCAGGACAGCTCATCAACCACAATTCAGAGTATTACCTGGAACAACCCCCAGAGCGCGACAAAATGCGCTGGGTGGGGCGACTGCGCTATGGTCGGAGACGCACTCTCAGTAACGGGAGTTGCCACGAACGAAAATGGCGTAATAGGCAAAGACCGCGACTTCATGCTTCACTTCCTGAACCGAGACACCTGGGACGACAGCCACGAGACATGCATGGGGGCGTTAAATGGCCTGGATCCCCTGGAAAATCAGAATGAGCTCCCGGGATTGGACCAAATCATTGGCGGCCCGAGCCATTCAGACGCCACTACGGGCGCGATTCCCGCCACCACGGGTCTCGTCCCAGGGCCGCTGGACACCACCAGCGTCGGCCTTGCAAGGGTTTGCTTTATAGAAGTGAGACCCAGCACGGCCGCGGTAAACACTCCTTATAGTGGAGCGGCGACAAAGCCCGACACGCTGGAGATTGTGCTGCTGTAAGGCCAAAGGGTCGGCACAGCGACCCTTTGGGAGGTCCTAGTTTCAGCTTAGTTCATATTTACGATCTCTGCTCATGCTGTTTCAATAGGCAGAGTACATAACAGACTAAACTGCCAGGTGAGGGGGAT
>JBOGWH010000005.1:0-16370 GCA_050692975.1 Actinomycetota bacterium
ACGGAGCCTTTGTCCCCGAGCACGGGGCGCAGATCTGGGCGGCAATCCAGGCATATAGGGCCGTGGTGTTTGAAGACGCCCGGGCGTCGGGGGTAAAGGCTGCCTACGACGCCTATACCGCCGACGCCTTGTTGAACATGGCAAAAGACGCCCGTGACGGGGTGCTTTGCGAACACCCTGAAGCCGACCCGGGGCCCCCGATGGACAGTGGGGGCGCAGAGCCGGCCGGCGATTTGCATCGCCGTGGACCCGGTGGGGCGTCAAGGCGTCAATGCGGCGTCGGCGACGCCCCCGGGGCCCAAAATGGCCCCGGTGCGGGAAAATCTGGGTACGACGGGCCCCGCGACGACGGGCTCGGGGACGACAGGCCCCGCGACGACGGGCTCCGGGACGACGGGCCGCGGGACGACGGGCGCCGCGACGACAAGCCCCGCGACGACAAGCCCCGCGACGACAAACCGCCCGATGAAAAGAGCGAACGAAAAAAGCGGCGGCCTCCCCCGGTGTCGATCGACATCCTGGTCGACTACAACGCCCTGGTGCGGGGAAAAGCCCTGCCGGATGAGACTTGCGAGATAGACGGGATAGGCCCGGTGCCCGTCGACACCGTAGCGGCCCTGCAAAACGACGCCTATCTGTGGGTTTTGGTCAAAGACGGCTGCGACATAAAGTCGGTATCGCGCATGGGGCGCTACATCTCTCCGCGGCTTCGAAAGGCTCTGATTGCACGTGATCGAAAATGCGTGGTCCCCGGCTGCGATGTGCGAGCTCACTTACAAATCGACCACATCCGCCCGGTTGCCGACCAGGGGCCGACCGCACTGGACAACCTGGCGCTGCTGTGCGTGCACCACCACATGCTGAAAACTCACCACGGCTTCGTGCTGGCGGGCAAGCCCGGCGACTGGTCGTGGAACGGGCCCGGGGGCCCCGCGTCAGGGAAGGGCTAACAACCGTAAGTCCACGCCCCATGCAACTCACAGGGAGCCCGCGGAGGGGGGGCCGGTGGGCAAATCGCGATCGAATCCTGGCCGCGGTCGAGCTACTTCACCAGGGAATTGCTATCAGGTCACCGGGTGCGGGGCCTTTCGGACCTCCAAACTGGAAAGCCTCAGCAGCAAGGTCCGACTGATCAACCACAGCAAGGTCCGACTGATCAACCACCGGGGCTACGGCCACCATGCAGCACCGGCTCTGACCTCGACGATCTACCTCTGCTGCGGCCGAATTACTGTCCAGCTAACCATGGGAAAGGTGAGGAGAACCAAATATATCCGTTCGTAGAGACGAAGACACTTCAAGGTCAAGGACCCTGGGCGGGATTGTTGTCGGAATCGCTGGAGCGGTCGGGGTCCTTTCTGGCTGCCAGGCGCAAAAGCCGTCAGGGGCATCCTAAACAACTCCGCCAATAAGGCTATTTTAGGTTCTCGGGTTCTTTGCGCGCAAAGACCGGTTCCTGAAGAAGAAGTAGAGCGCTGCTGCGAGGATCATCGCCGGAACCAAAGATGCCCCGAGCACGAAGGGCAGGTTGACGTTAACAGGGGATGGCTCGTCATCCGGTTGGCTTGATCGGACAAAACCAGGTGCCGGCTCGACACGCGGCAATGTGATAACGGGGGGAGGATCCTGGGGTGGGGGCGCCGGCCGGGGACCGATCGGGGGTCTTGTAATCTGTGACGGAACTGGCGGTATTGGCTCGGGAGGGGTCGTGCTGCCTCCCGCTGCCTTCAGCAGTTCTTCGGCGCTCATCTGAGAGCAGAGGCCGCCGGTCCAGGATTCTCCATCCCTATGCAGAAGGACACCGGCGCGAGTCCCAACCGGTATGTCGAATCCACATGAGGCTCCGGAGGTGGCGCTCATCACCGAGACTTCGGCACCGAGCTGCCCTTTCACCACCTTGTCCACCTTGAATCGCCATGGGACGGGCGCGGCGGAATTGAACATCCCTCCCTCTTGGGTTTGGGCAACATCCACCAGGGTCCCGGTGAAAGCAGCGTCTGCGGTAGCCAGCCGGCTCTCGGCGTCGAGGGCGACGCAGGAGCAAGCCATTACGGGAGCCGGCGAGATGACGAGGTACATCGAAACGAGCACCGTAATAAGGAGACCGTGATTAACGCGGTTGCGGACGTGCGGATTCAATTGATCTCTCCTTGCGCTTTTCTCACTTAGACGAAGGCCATCGCCAGGAAAGTTCCAGAAACATTGGCTTGGACCGGTAAGATCGCAAAATAAGAAAGGGCCCCGGGGAAAGATGCCCCTGGGCCCTTTTCTCGATCCGGCCTGCTAGCTCCCGAAGGGAGGGAGCGGCTAGTAAGAGTTAAGCAGCCTGCCGATGCAGCTTCCCTTCCAACTCCTGAGCCTCGCTCTCCTCTTCGGAGAGATTCTCTTCCAGCAGATCAACGGCCTCGCCGTCGACCTGAGCCTGGTGGGCCAACTCAATAAGGCCCCGGTAGGCGGCGATCTCATAGTGCTCGACCTTCAGAGCCGCTCCGATGGCGAACAGATCAAGCAATTCCTGCTTGGGCTTCTTGGATGCAAACTCGGAGTACTCGTCGATGAGGCCGTTGATACCGTGGCACGTCTTGCGCCGCGGCGTCTTTCCGACAATCTCAAAAACCTCCTCCAGCCGCTCGACCTGCTTCTCTGTGGTCCGTCGATGCTGCTCGAATCCGGTAGCCGTCGAGGGATCCGAGACCTGTCCGGCCATCTTGGTCAGTGCCTTTACGAGCTTGTTCTCCCCGTAGTAGATGTCCTTCAGCCCTTCTTCGAACAGCTGCTTGGCAACCCGGGGGTCACCGGTCCCGCTGCGGCGGCCGGCACTCTGGCCGAATGTTGCCCTGCTCACCGGGCTGCCACCGGGGATCGCCTCCGTGGAGATCTGCGTTCCCCTGTCTTGGGTCGGAGGGCGCCACGACCCTGAGGCCTCCGGGCGGCCCGGGGCGCCGGGGACGAAGCTGCTGCCCGTCACTGCTCCGGAACCCTGGTACTCAGAGGCCCCGGACGTGGCGGCCGCGAAACCGCCGGGTTGACGCAATTCTCCTCCGGAGTCTCGCTGCTGCTGCTCGAGTCGCGACCCGCTTCCGCCGTGGCCGGTGTTACGGATTGTTTCTTCGGTCGGTCCCAGGGGCTTCCGCGGGCGGGCCTGCGAGCGGCCTTCGGGGCGTGGACCCCGCTGCATTTGCCTCCATGCGTCCTGCAGGTCTCCGGAAGGACGGCCGGAATTCTGCGGCATGCCGCCTTGGCCCTGTTCCTCGCCACCGCCGAAGGACCTCTGCTGGACCTCACCCGTTTGAGCGCTCCACGATGGCGACTCGGCTCCACGCGGGTTCTCAAAACCCACCTCAGAAGGCCAGTCCTCAGGGGCCTCCATCATCTGCGTGCGTCCACCCGATGCATCGTGGCCGTTGCCCGGACCTTCGTCCTTATGACCGAACTTACTGAAGAGCTTCTTCTCCATGCTCAGCGACGGCTGCGTCTCAACTGCCTCCTCCACCGCTTCGGTGAAGTTCTGCTGATTGGTCTGTTTGCCTGCCATGCGATACCTCCCTCGTCTCGTCTTCCTGGCTTACGGAATCACGGGCGCGCTCGACTTGCTGCGTCAACGAACTCGGGATCCCTCCGTCTATAAATTACCCACCAGCGGCTGCCGGGAAACTTGGCCGGAGACCTCTAGGCGACGGCTCCCAGCGCTTCGACCTCTCTTCTCAGGCCGAGCTGGATCAGGGCCTCAGCCTCAAGCTGCCTGATCCGCTCCCTGCTCAGCTGCAGGCGGTCGCCGATTTCCTGCAGGGTCATCGGTTCGCCCGAGTCAAGGCCGTAGCGCATCCGGATGACCCGCTGCTGGTTGGGCTCCAGTGTTTCGACGGCGCGGCGAATGCTTTCCTGCCGCAGTCGCAGCTCGATTTCCTCACCGAGGTCGGGGCTCTGCGGGATGGTGAACTCACCGAGTCGTCCATCGCCTTCCTCGCCGACGGGCTGATCGAGACTTGCCACAATGCGAGCCGCGTGCCGGAGGTCGAAGAACTGCTTGCGAGTCACGCCGGACCCCTTGATGACTTCCTCATCCGTGGGGGCCCGTCCCAGCTTTTCGGCCAGCTCCTGCTCCGTGCGAAAGATTTTCCACTCACGCTCGGCCTGGTGGACGGGCAGCCGGATCGTGCGGGCCTGGGTCTGGACCGCCCGGCCCACCGCCTGTCTGATCCACCAGGTTGCATAAGTAGAGAATTTGAATCCCTTGCGCCACTCGAATTTCTCAACCGCCCGGATCAGCCCGAGAATTCCCTCCTGGATGAGATCTATCAGGGGCAACCCTCCCTGATACCGCTTCGCCACGGCCACCACCAGTCTGAGATTGGAGGTGATCATTTGGTCCCGGGCGGTGGCGTCTCCATCTTCAATGCGCCGTGCGAGTTCGATCTCCTCCTCTTTGCTGAGCAGGGGAAACCGGGCGATTTCCCTCAGAAAAAGCCCGAGCGTGTCGGCCGTTGCCCCCGATAGCTTGCCGTGGGAGAACGTGGTGGATTCGCCGCGGCGGGCGCAATCGTCGCGGACCTCGGCGCCGTGCTCGGCGATCAGGTCCAGAACCTTGTGCTCGTCTATCTCGCTCAGACCGAGCCTGTCGACCAGGTCCTGGATCCGCGAGAACTCCACGCATTCCGGGCTGCCTGAGAGCAGCCGTTTTACTTCCTTTTCCAGCTTCGGTTGTTTCATAGGCCCCCATCCATAGGTTGGTTATGTCTGTTTTTCCCCTAAGTGCTCGCTTTGACACACCGGGGCCGGCAAAGGCGCAGGGGCCGGATTCTCCTTGACCTCTTGGCAACTTCGGGAGACGCTGGCGTTAGACGACACACCGGGGCCGGCAAAGGCGCAGGGGCCGGATTCTCCTTGACTCTCTTGGCAACTTCGGGAGGCGCTGCCTTTACGACGACACCGGGGGGTGAATTCGGAAGATCCAGCGCTGCGCCCGCGAGACTGATCCCGCGCGGCCGCCGTCTCCCCCCTTCAGGTGACTTTCCTTCAGCCGTCCATTGGGGAGACCGAATTTCTCTTTCGGAAGTATTTCCGAAGGGAGATCAAAGTTGGGCCGTTTTGCAGTTTCCCGCCTTGTGCGGTGGACCGCTCCGGCAGCGGTTGTGCTGATCGCCGCCGCCGGGTCCTTTTCGCCGTCGTCTGCGGGGCGGAGCCGCACGAAGCCTGCTCCCGGACCGGCTCCCACCGCTTCTCCGACGGCCTCTCCCACCCCCGCCCCTTCCCCGGCCGGCCGCACCTACTACGTCGACGCGGTCGCTGGAAACGATGCTGCGTCGGGTCTGTCGGAAGCGATGGCCTGGAGGACTGCCGGTCGCGCCGGGTCGGCCGAGGTGACGCCGGGGGACAGCGTCCTTTTCAAGCGGGGGCAAACGTTCAGCGGCGAGATGACGATTTCGTCCTCGGGTTCTGCATCGGCCCGTGTGACCTTCGGGACCTATGGGACCGGCACGGCGCCCGTCATAACGGGGGGTTCGAGCTGCGTTGTGGTTTCGGGTTCCTTCGTTGCACTGAGGGGGTTCAGGCTCGAGAACTGCTCGTGGGCGGGGGTCGATCTTGCCGGCGGCGGCAACCTCATTGAAGAGAATGTGATTTCCAACAACGTCGCCGGGGTCGCGGTCCGCCCGACGTCGGCGGACAACTCGATCGTCAGAAACCAGTTGCTGAGCAACAACAAGATGTCCCGGCTGACCGCAGGCTCAGCCGACGACGATTCGGGAGCCTTCGGAATTTTGATCAACGGGGACCGCAACGAGGTGGCGTTCAACACGATTTCCGGCAGCGATGCCTTCTCCTACGACTACGGGCGTGACGGTTCGGCGGTGGAGATTTACGGAGGAAGGGACAATCACGTTCATCACAACCGGGCTGCGGACAACGACACGTTTGCCGAGCTGGGCGACGCCAGGGCCTCGGGCAATGTTTTTGCCTACAACGTCGTCACCTCGGTTCTTGCCGATTCCATTTTCTTGGTGACCAGGGGCTCGGCGAGCAGTTTCGGTCCGGTGACGGGAACCACCGCCGCCAACAACACCGTCGTGCTCTCCGGAAGCCGCAGCCAGGGCTTCGTCTGCCACGCCGGATGCGACGCCACGATCTTGAAGATGAGGAACAACGTGATCGAGGCCGTGTGGAAGGCCGGATATGCCGACGGTGCCTTCGATGAGGAAAACAATGTCTTCTGGGGTGGCCAGGCACAGTTTCAAATGAGCTCCTCAGCCGTCTTTGCCGACCCGCTCTTCTCCGACCGGACGAAGGGAGATTTCCGGCTCGCTTTCTCCAGCCCTGGGGTGGACCGGGGCAGCGATGCCGGCTACGCGGTGGATTTCAACGGCTTGCCGGTCCCCATCGACGGGAACCGCGACGGCGTGAAGGCTCCGGATTCGGGGGCTTACGAATTCGGAGTGTGAGGGCGGCTAGCTCAGAAGCTGGTGAATCCGGGCCGCCACCACGATCGCAAAGGTCGAAAGCAGCGGGATAACGGCGATGTTGAATCTCCGCATCGAAGTGGAGAGGTTGGGCCCCCCAACCGCCCGTACCATCTCTTTGGAGATCAAAAGCACAATCAGAAGTGCAACCATGGCCGCCCCGAGCGATCCCGTCAGAGTGCCGTAGTCACGGCTCGTCAGGAACCCGTCGGCTATCCGCCCGAGCAGAGCGATCATGCCGCCACTCTCCAGCGACGCGATTGCCTCTGTTGGGCGGGGCGCTCGGCCGCCGGCCTCGACACCAGCAATTTGGACAGTGCCCCCACTACGGAAATTGCAACAAGAATGCCGATTCCCAGATCGACCGACCACGCGCCCGCGTAGACAAGCGCGCCGGCAACAAGGGTGTCGACGGCGATGCTGAGAGCCATCGCGGCTGAGAACTGGGTGAGCTTGTCGTTGATCGGAAGGAGCCGGACGATGGCCATCCCCGGGCACACCAGGAGGAACCAGAAGGCTATGAGCGGACGCAGCGCAAACTGTCCGACCGCGCCCGCTGCGACCAGGGCGCCGGCGGAGACAATGATCGTCAGGGGCCAGAACCAGCGGGACTCCCATAGATCGCCGCGCCGGGCGAGCCCCGCGGCGGGCTCCGCAACGGACTCCTGAAGGATGGGCTCGGCGGCCGATTCGGGCTCAGCGGTCGGTTCCGGCCCGGTCGTTTCGGGCTGGGCGTCCGGGCCGGGCGTGGGATCAGATTCGGGTTCCAGCGGCGCGCGAAAGTCCGGGAGCGGTTCAGCTTCGGGTTCCAGCGGCGCGCGAAAGTCCGGGGCCGGTTCAACCGCGCCTTGGTCCCGCAGAGCGTCCGGCGGCCGCTGAATCAGAGGGGCAGGTGGACTCATCGCCGGTGCGGATTCCGGCGCCGGCAAGGGTACCGGGGAGCGCCGGGTCACAGGCTTCTTCTGGATCCTGACCCACTTGCCCTCGGAAGGAACGCCGTTGGCATCGACCACGAACAGCAGGTACCACCCCGGGGGAGCGAGACCGCCTTCCGCCGGCATTCGTGCCTCCAGCGTTCGCGGACCGACCTGCGTGAACTCGATGTCCACCAGCCGCTGTTCGGAGAAACCGTGGGTAACCGCCGCCGGCCGGATGAGGTGCAGCCATTTCACATCCCGTCGGGAGGTTTCCACCCAGAAGCGGTCTCCGTACTGCAGCCGTCCGGGGGCCTTCTGGATCGACGGCCGCTGCCCCGAAAACAGATAAGGGGGCCGGTAGATCTCGAGCCGCTGCTCGTTGCGTCGGGGCCCGGGATTCGAGCCGGCAACCAGCACCGAGCCGTCGGGCAGCAGCAGGGCCGTGGAGCGGGGCCCCCGGGGAACCCTTGCGGGGGCGGCGGTTCTCCAGGCGCCCTGTTCGGGATCGAAGATCTCGGCATCCAGTACCGGGCCTTCCGGGCCGGTCCCCCCGCACATGAGCACCGTGCGGTCTGGGAGAAGCACCAGGTTCGGATCCGTTCGGGGCTGCAGCGGTTCGGGCGCCGCGGTGACCCGCGGCGATCGGCCGGAGAAGTCGAGAAGGGTGGAGGTCGATCCGGAGACCATGACCAGCTGGTCCTGGGCCGGCGGGAGGAGCACGCTCGAGCAGCGGCCCGCCGTCGGAGCCCCCGCTATTTCTTCCATCTCTCCGGTCGTCGAATCGATCACGGCGGGGGGCACAGATCCGGCCGCGTCGAAGCTTCCTCCGGTGAAAGCCACCCTCCCGTCGCGCAGCAGGACCAGGTGGGGAAAGGCCGGCCATGGCCTCGCCACCGGCGAAAGGTCGGACCATCCTGCCGATACCGAGAATGAAGCGGTCGTGCTGCGGCCACCGCCTCCGGCGGCGAGCACCCGGCCGTCGGAAAGCGTCACGAGGCTGCAAGAGCGCCGCCGGGACGGAATGTCCCGGACCCGGATCCATTCATTCTCCGCCGGGTCGAACAAATAGGCGGAGGTCAGGCCCGCATAGCTGTAGTCCTCGGTGCCTCCGGCCACCATGAGGCGGCCGTCCGGCAGCAGGACCTGCCCCGCGGAGAAAAGGTCGGCGGGTAGGGCGCCCGCCTCTTCGGGGGCTTTGCCGGGGGCCCATCGGACGGCGGGAGGCAGGCTCGTCTTGAACTCATCGTTTCCGGAGCCTTCGAAAAAGAGCACGTCTGCGCCCGGGAGAAGGGCGGCGTGAGCAGCCAGAAGCGGCAGCTCTCCGGCTGTTTCCCACTTTCCCGCAAGCTGCGCGCCGGGCTCCGGCCGATAGTCGGTTTCATCAGGCGCCGAGGGCCCCCCAAAGGATCTGGGCTCGGTGTCGACGCCGACCACTCTCAGACGGCTGCCCGTTATCGACTCGGGTACCTCGGCCCGATCGCCCGGCTCGGCCTCGGTTTCAAGCGAGACTTCTGCGCTTCGTGAATCGACGGCGGGCTCCCGGAGGGCTCCTGCGCTTTGCGATGAATCCCGCGGCTGCTCCCGGCCGTCGTGGATGAGGTCCCGCAAGCGGTCAAGCACGGGCCACCTCGAAAATCGTCGCATCGCGGTTGGAAAAAACCGTCCTGGCCGCCGGCGAGTTCTTCAGTCTGCCTTCCATGCGCGACACCCAGCCGGGGCCGGCCTGTTTCGACCCGGGATAGGGCACGCCGAGAAGCGCTGCGTTTTCCCGGGTGCTTCTCGTAAAGATGACGAATATCCGCCGGCCCTCTGCTTCCCTGCGTAAAGCGTGGGCAAGTTCTTCCGTGGGCCGGGACTCGGGTGGCAGGTCGAGGTCGGTCATGTCGCGGTAGCGATATTCCCCGTAGTCCCGGTACTTCCACGGAAGCGCCTCGGTGGCGGCCACCAGCATGGAACCCTTGGGAGCAAGGCGGTACAGCCGTCCGACCGCGGCGACCTCCTGGGAGGTGAACTGGTTCATGACCTCGTTTCCGTACCGGCTCAGCAGGAAACCGGGGAGCAGGGTCATAGTGGTCGCACCCGCAAGAGCCCCGGCCACCCATCGGCGGGACTCGGTTCGCACCAGGAACAGGCGCGCCATCAGGAAAGCTGCAAAAGGCAGCACGAAAAGGTAGATGCGCAGCATCATCTCCCCGCCGTAGGACTGCAGCAGTATTAGCGGGAAAGGGGCGGCGGCCAGCACGACGAAGGTGAGGTCCCGGTTGCCTTCCCGGAAGCGGCGGATCGCACCCAGCGCGGCAAGGCCCCACACCCCGGCGCTCATGACCAGCCGGCCGTAAACCACAACCAGATGTTCCGGGCTGCCTTTGACGCGCCCGTGCACATTGGCGGCGGCCGAGTCGGTGCCTCCCGCCTGGACGAGAGCCTCGAGATGCCCGGCCAGGTAGGTGACGCTCATGTAGATCATCCACGTGATGATCAGCACTCCCATCAGCACCGGGAGGGTCTTGTAGGCGCATCGGCGAAACACGACCAGCGCCGCCACCGCGCCGCAGATGGCGAATGGCGTCAGCTGATGGCTGGGGACGATGGCGATGAACGCCGCGATCACGGCCGCTAGAGCCGTCACCCTCTGGGCGGGGGATCCGGAATCGTGCGCAGACCCGGGGACGCTCTCGTCTTCGAAGGAGTCCGCGCTGGTATTGGACAGCCATCTCAGCATAAGGGCGACGATGAAAATGAAAGAGAAAAACGTTGCCCCCTGGGGCGAGAAATAATCCTGGCCGATCCAGTTGGCGAGATAGAAAAACCAGGCCGCCAGCCACACCGTTCTATCGTCCTTCGAGCCGGCCTTGAACAGCAGCAACAAAGGCGCCAGGTACAGCAGGTTGAAGAACACCGGCGCCCAGCGGATCAAACCGACCGCGCTCGGCATGCCCGCCGATTCGCTGATCAGCCCGCTGAAGATGAAAAAGCCCGGCCAGTTGAAGTAGGCGTCGATGAACGGATCGATCTCACCGGTGCGAAGGATGTGCTCGACGATCCCCGCGTGCCGGTATGAGACGTGAAAAACGGGGTTCGAGGACATGAGGTCGGCCGCGCCGTGAAGAGCAAAGATCGAGACGATCAGCTGCACGGCCACCAGGGGCGCCCTTATCCGGGACTGGAACAGGGTGGAGATCATTCCCGCATTGATCAAAGCCAGCCCGGCGAAACCGAGAGGGGGGATCGCTCCGATAAGACCCGTGCCCCCTATTTCGCCCAGAGAGATCTCACCGAGCGCAAGCATCCACATCGCCAGCCCCGCTGCGGTGAGCAACGCCGGTCCGGCCACGGCGGCAACGGGCCAGCCCGCCGGCAACCGCCGGGCCCGCGTGGCCGGACGTACAAACCGGTAATTGCGCCTCCCCCCCAGGGCTTGCGCCGCCTCTCCCATGAGCGAAATAGCCTACTCGCTCTGCCTGTTTACCGTTTTGACCTCGTAGGGCTGCAACAGGTACCGCGTTGAGTCAACCGCGACATGCTGGGGGTCCCTCCCGGCGTTGATCAACATGATGTGGTCGGAGGATGCCAGAGCGATCACGTCTTGCGAGGTCGATTTGGCCTCCAGAACGCGGGTTCCGGGCGGAAATTGCTCCGCAAGATTGGAAAGAGACGAGTACAGGGCAGTGGGCGATCCTCCTCCGGGGGTGCGGGTATCGGTCCACAGGCACGCCTGGCAGGCGCCCTCGGATTCTTCCGGGCCCCACAGCAGCTGGACGTCGACCCCCGCGCGGATCATCTCGGCGACCGCCGCGGTAACGGCGGCGTTTTGTTCCGGCAGGCTCTGTCTCCCGGCCGTGGCGGAGTCCCAGCGAGAGATCCAGATCGGAAGAGGGCTGCGTTTGCGGATCCAGTTCACCGCCGCCGGTATCTTTCCGATCGTTTCGGTGGGGCCGTCAGGGGCCTCGTCCTTATGGGCGAGCGAAAGATCTACCGATATGAAATCGGCGCCTTTCTTGTTCCTCAGCCACCACGACAGGGCATCGAGTGAGCGCCCGTCCATCACGCCCCAGTCTCCCTTCAACGCCGAGGGGTGGCTCGCCCTGGCGGGGGAGGACCAACCGTCCAGAGGAACGCTGGGGCCGCCGACCTTTATGCCGGGATCCACCGCCTTCAGCCGCGTGTAGACCATGTTGTAGAGGCGGGTGTAACCCTGTTCGTCCCAGTCGTTTCTTGCGGGGTCGTAGAAGCCGTTCAGCGGGTGCCACACCTGGTAATGCTTGACCCACGTATACCGGCGGGCGACGGCCTCGGCCAGGGCCGCGAAATCGCCGAAATGCTCGGGCAGCGGAGGTTTTTCCAGGGTGCTCCAGTCGGTCTGCTCAGAGGCTCCCCCCTTCATCCAGTCGGGGGCGCAGCAAAGCGTTATGACCGCCAGACCGGAGGTTCCCGCAATCAATTCCATGCGGGCATCGAGGCTCTTGAAATCAAACCTGCCGGGCGCCGGTTCCGGATTGCCGGCTCCAAATCCCATGATGTACTGGTTCTGCACGAGACCCGAAGAGCGGATTAGACCCCTGGCGCGGCCGACCGATTCGCGATCATTCCATCCGTCGGCGCTCTGACGAGTGTGAGTGATGCCGTTGGTGAGCCGGCTGATCGACGTCTTCGACCCGTCCACCGTGACCGCAGCTTCACGCTCGAGAATGCCCCCGGCCGACCCGCAGGAGGCGGCCAGCAGCATCCACGCCGCGGCCGCGCCTGCCAGAAGGATTGAGCTCTTACGGGATTGCCCTCGCCCGGCCGGCGAGCCGCGGGCAGAGATCCGGCCCTGCCTCATCGCCTGGCGATAATCGGCGGCGCGCCGGAGGCAGCCAGAATCGACTCCCCGCCGGGCAAGGACAATTTTCTGGACGGCTTGATCACCCGGTACAGATCCGGGAGCACGAGAAGGGCCACGAATCCCTGGCCGGCCAACTGGGCCCATCCGACCGCGGTCAGGCCAAGGGATGGCATCAGCAGCCAGGACGAAGTCAGCACCCCCGTTGCGGCGCATGCCTGCATGACGGTGATCCGGGACGTTAGCCGGCGTACCCTCGCGGTGCTCATCCACAAGGCGATCAAAATCCTGAACGGAGCGGCAAGAATCAGCAGCCGAAGCACGGCAGTCGAATTCGACCGGTATCCATCTCCGAAGAGGGACAGAACCATCGGCGCGGCCGCGACCCCCGCCGGTACGCCGACGGCTGCTGCGATTGCCAGGCGGCGACCCAGCGTCGAAGCAAGGGAGGAAAGCCGGCTCTCCTCGTGCGCCCCTTCAACCGTAAGCGACATGCAGATATTGGTGACGGCCAGGTCCAGGGCGGCGGTCATTACCCACGCCACATAGAAATAGCCGTTGGCCCGGCCTCCCAGTCGCCAGGTCACCAGTACCGGCAGCAACTGCGTTGTGGCCAGCAGGAACAGGGCACCGAGGTAATCGAAAGCTACGAACCTGCGGATGCCCGGGACCATCTGCCCGAGACCTCGGGCGCCTCCATCGGATGAGCCGCCCGCATCCGCCGTGAGCGCCTTGCGGAACATCAGCAGATTGACCGGAACCAAGACCAGAGCCATCGGGATCACCCAGGAAGCCAGGATGCCGAAGCGCGGCGAAATCGACACAAAAACCGCGAGAAACCCCAGCTTTAAGCCTCCGAAGACGGCATTTTCGATCGGAAGCCAGGTTGCCCGTCGCAGCCCGGTGAGGGCCCCGTCCTGGAGAGCGAAAACGCACCACAGCGCCGCGGTCAGGCAAATCCAGATTTCCAGGCGGGGCTCCCCGAGGGCAGTCACCGGCAGCAGGCGAATGAGCGGTATGGCCGCGAGCCCGATTATCAGTGCAAGCCCCGCAGTCACCGCATAGGAGGATCGGATGAAACGCCGGGATTGACTCCCGGCGATCGGCAGGAAACGGGCGAGAGCCTCGGCAAGATTCAGCTGGGAGATCGTGGAGATCAACAGGGCGGCCGATATGGCCGCCGACGACAACCCGACTATCTCCGGCGAGTAGTTGCGGGCGGCCACCAGCCAGTAGGCCAGGCCGAGCACAGAGGTGCCGGCGGTATTTACCGCAAGCGCGTACGCATTTCTCAGCAGGACCCGGTCGGTGCTCCGCCCAGCCGGATCACTCGCGGACACGGCGGCTTTGCATCCCTGCCCACACCACTCCCGCGGCATATCCCGCGACCGTGAAGGCAAGACCGATAGCAATGGCGGCGCCCCTGACGAAGCCCCATAGATCCCCGGCTGCGGCATCGTCCACGCCCCGGGCGATTCCGGCCGGAAGGGCGGTCATCACGTGGCGCCTCTCCGCGGCGAGTCCCGCGCCGGCCCCCACGAAGCGGCCGACCATGGCCTTGGACATCCCCTCGGCAAAACACCGGCGGCGAAAGTAGTTAAACGTCTGGCGCTCGGCCGGTACCCGGTGAAGGACCACAGCGGAGGGTTGCTGGATGAAATAGCCGTCCGGGCGGCTCTGCCCGGCCCTGATGCACAGCTCGGTCTCCTCGCAGCCCAGCGGTATCTTCTTGTAGCGGCCGAGCTCCGACCGAAATCCCGCGGTCGCTTCCAGCGCATCACGGCGTATGCCCATCGCGGCCCCCAGGGGATTGCGGATGCGGGAGGGCTGCTCTGGAACTCCGCGATAGCTGCAACCGACCACCCAATCGAATTCCGGTGGGAACCACTGCGGCCGGGAACCCTCCCAGGCACCCGTGATGCGGCAGCCCACGCCGAGAACCTGCGGGTCCGAAAAGGTTGCCATGGCCCTCTCCACCCAGTTCGGCATGGCCTCGGCGTCGTCGTCCAGGAAAAGCATCACCGCGCAGGACGAAACCCCGACGGCGGTGTTGCGGGCTCCCGAAAGACCCTGGTTGAAACGGTTTTCGACCGCGACGACGAAGGAAAACTCTCTGCGCACCCTTGCGAAAAGCGACGGGTTGTGATCAACGACCACGACGATCTCATCGGGCGCACGGGTCTGCTTGCGCAGGGATCCGATCGCGCCGGCCAGATCGTCCCAGCGTTTTTCGGTATAGGTGCAGATCGCCACGGCGGCGGTGAGCCTGGAGGAAGGCGCCGCGGGGGCCTGCGGCTTTGCTGCCGCCCGGGCGGGAGGCGGTGCGGATCTTAAGGCCATCGGCCTAGGCGCCGTTTGCCGGTCCGGGGGAGACCTCCATCTCCGGGAAATGGGCGCCGGGTGATTTTTCAGGCCGGCGGCCCGCCACCAACGGCCGCAGCAGGACTCTCAGGATGCGCAGGCCGTCCCTGATGGGGTGGAGGTTCGAGCATCCGTTGCTGCGAGGAGCTTCGCTGCTGGGGACTTCTCCGATCTTCAGTCCGGCCCGGACTGCATTGACGACGATCTCGGTTTCGATCTCAAACCCATCCGCCTTCAGATCAAGGGGTTTCAGGGAGCTTCTCTTAAATCCCATGAATCCGTAGCAAAGTTCGGTGAACCTGCAACCGTAGAGCAGGTTTGCAAGAGCCAGCAGGCACCGGTTGCCGATGCTGCGCACCGCGGTCAGGTCGGTTGACCCGCCCCCTTCGATGCGCCGGGAGCCCTTGACGACGTCGTAGTCTCCCGATTCGATCATGTTGACGTAGCGCTCGATCTCGGCGGGATCCATGCTTCCGTCGGCGTCGATCATCACGATGACATCGCCGGTGGCGGCCGAGAACCCGCTGCGCAGGGCCGCTCCTTTACCGGGACGCTCCTCCTCGACCAGTACGACGTCCGGCCTGACCTCTCTGGCGGCCCGCGCCGTCCCGTCGGTCGAGGAGCCGTCGACGAGGATCACCTCTTTGATCCATCCCGGCAACCCCCGAAGGACCGGACGGATATTCGGTTCTTCGTTTTTGGCGGGAATGACCACGCTTACGCTGGACCGGGGCGTCGTTGTGACGTCCGGGTTCCTGCGTTCTTCAGTTGTCTGACTTTGATTGTGCATCTGCCCTCCTGGCTTGCCCGCGCCCAGAAAATGCTTGTGACGATTGGTTTCCCGCTGTAGCACAGCAGGTACCGGAATTAATTACTCAACTTCCAGAGAGGTTTCGATGTGGGAAATCGACCGCCCCGCCGCCGGATGTTGCGGCCAGCGCCGTGCCGGGGGTCGGGAACATCGAGAGAAAGGCCTCAAGTTACATTAGTGTTCTTCAGGTAATTTCTACGAAAATTTCTCTTGCGTAATTCGCGCTTTGGACTAATACTTTGTTCTTCACGGACAAGGGAGATCAATAAGGTGTGCGCAAGGGGTCTCGGCACCGTCGTCTCGATAGCTCGAAGAAGAGCCGCGGGGACGAACGGGCATTCCAATATGGCGGCGGTAAGCCGTCGCAGAGCGATTGATAAGAAGCCGGTTCCCGGCGAGCATTGGGCATGGGACCTGATCGGTGGTGACGTCATCTCGGCCGACGACCTCTACTCGGAGCTGGGTATTCATTCCGGAGACTTCCTTGCGATCAAGGAGCTTTTCTATCCCTCGGCGACCGCGGCCGAACGCGCCGGCCTAGCCGGGGCTCTGGAGCGGATGCGGGCGTCGCATGGGCCTTTTTCGCACGAGGTTCGAGTCGTCAGAACCGACGGTAAGGTCATTTTGCTCAAGGCCGAGGCGCGGATTATCGGAGACGGCGAATCATTTGATGCGTCTACCGGTGATACGTCTGCCGGTGATGCGTCTACAGGCAACGGCAGCTCCTCGCGGAGAAACCTGCAGGTCATGCAGGCCGCAACGGCAATGGCCGAGCGGGAGCGCATGAAGCTGCTGGGCGATATTCACGATGACCCTCTGCAGGTCCTGGCTTCCGCCGACGTCCGGCTGGAGATGTTGGGCCGCCGCATTGCCGATCCGCAGGACCGTGAACTGGTGGCAAATGTGCAGCTCACGATGCGAGCCGCCACCGAAAGACTGCGCGGCCTCGTGTTCGATCTTTCGCCGCCGCGCCTGGCCGAACAGGGACTGGCCCGGGCGCTCAG
>JBOGWH010000006.1:0-11660 GCA_050692975.1 Actinomycetota bacterium
TGGTCAAGCTCACGCGTTGAGTCGAATCGGTCTGGATGTCCCGGACAAAGATGTCGCCGAAGTTGTTGGTGTCGAAGGGGACCAAGTTGGCAGCCTCCGAGTAAAACGCAACGAAGCGTCCTCCGGACGTCACCGCGGCGGAGGCGCTGGGGCCGGTGCCCTCCTTTTCATCGTCGGCCACGCTGACCCGCAGCGTCGGCCCGGCGTCATCGTCGAGGATCGTCACGGTCGCCCGGCCGGCACCCAAGCCGGCGCCCTCCGGATCGAAAAGCGCCACCGAGAATGCCTCGTCGGGCTCAGCTACGGAGTCGCCCTTAATTGGCACGACAACGGTCCGGCTGACCTGGCCCGGTTTGAATGTGATTCTTCCCGAGCGCGCTTGATAGTCCATTCCGGACACCGCAGCCCCGTCCGCGGTTGAGTAATCCACCGAGACGTCGTGGGCGACCGGGTCGGATAGCCGAATTTCAACTCCGGCGTTCGCCGACGCCGTGTCGCCCTCCCACACCTTCAAGTCGAAAGCCCCGACCGTCACCTCCGGCTCGGCGCCGGCGGTGCTAAAGACGATGCCTCCGCCGTCCGGATAGATGTCGCCGCTGGTGCCCGCGGCCCGGCAAGAATTCAGCCTCAGGCAGGACACGGCGCTGAAGTTCGCCCCGGCCACCGGGTCCGCCGCGGGGGCCCAGTTGGAGCCGTCGTTGGTCACAAACAGCGTCCCTGAAAAGCCGCCGCCGGGGACGTTTTCCGCCCCGGCGGCAATACATGCGGCGGGCTCCGGGCAGTCAATGGCGTTTAGAGATTGCCCGATCATTGACTGGTTGCCAGACCAGTTGGCTCCACCGTCGGAAGTGGAGATCACGCCGGTCCCCCCTGCGCCGGAGACGGCCGAAACCGCGTAGCAACGCGACTCATCCGGGCAGCTGATCGACGACAGATAGGCCCCGGGGGCCTGCATTTTCGTCCAGGCCACGCCCCTGGTCTTCGAGACCAGGATCAGCGGGGCCGGGCTGACACCGGGCTGAAGGGGCGCCGCCCCATCGCGTCCGACCGCAAAGCAAGCCACGGAGGTCGGACAGTCGACGTCGGTCAGAGCTCCTCCCTCGGGAACACTGGGAAATCTTTGGGTCCAGTTTTGTCCCCCGTCGGTCGTCACCGCGAACGCGGGGCTTTCGGCCCCCGCCGTCCGGCTTTCATGCCCGGCAGCGACGCAGGTTTGGGCGGCAGGCGCCTGAGAAACCCCGCACGAGACGGCGGCGACATTAGTCAGGATGCTGAAGCGCGTAAATTGCCAGGTATCTCCGCCGTCGCGAGTGGCAAGCACGCCTTTGCCCGCCGATGTGGAGCCCACCGCGAAACACGTCTCGGGCGCAGGGCAACTGATGTCGTTGAGAATGTTGCCACCCTCGCCGGGTCGCAGAACATTCCAGGTCTGCCCGCCGTCCTTGGTACCCAGGATGGAGGCGCCGGGGTTCTGGGAAGAAAATCCGACCATGTAGCATGTCTGGTCGTCGGGACAGCTTATCCCCCGCGGCGAAGTCATGGGAGCGGCATTCGAGGCATGCCAGTCTCCGGGTGGCCCCGCCTGAGCCGGCAGGCGCCAAATGAGCAACGGAGCCGCCACGGCAACGGCCATGACCAGCCTTGCCGGCTTTTTCAGCAGAGCCACGGGAACCGCCATTGGGGAACCGCCATCCAGCACTCCGCGAGCCTCAGCCCGTTAGGGCCTTGCGCCTCCGGCGCAGCCGTGCGCCGCGAGAAAGCAGAAGAAAATAGGCGGCAATTGCCATCGCTGCAGCGCCCACGGCCCCGGCGATCAACGGCAGATTGCCTCCCCTACCATCGGCTTTCGCGCCGTTGGGGCCCTCTGGGGAGGCGTACCGGTAATCGAGAACCTGCCCGCCCACAACGTTGAGAGCCAGCACCGACCGGCAAGCCCTTCCGCAGGAATCGGGCGCCAGCCATATCGCCCGTACGTAGTCCATGGCATTGCCGTCCTTATCCTTAGCCGCCGGCAGCTCGCCCGCCAGGTTCCAGTACCCCGAGGCCGGGTCAAAGACCTCCACCGTGTTTACCGGTTCGCCGGACCCGCCAAGCACACCCGTAGCAACGACGACCTTCCCGGCGGAGTCCAGCAAAGCCTCGTGAAAATGCCGGGGAGTGGCCATCGGGGCGGTGGCCGTGAATCGCGACGTCGCAGGATCGTAGATTTCCGCCGAGACCAGGGTGTCTTCCTTCGCTCCACCGACCAGCTTGGCGCGGCCTCCGGCGACCAGTACCCGGCCATCTTTCAGCAGAGTCATCGTGTGCCCAGCGCGCTGGGCCGTCATCAGACTCTTGGCGGGGGTCCACTGCCCCGAAGCCGGATCGTAGACGATACCGTCGCCCAGGCTCGGGTCGTGTCCACCCTGCTGGCCGCCGGTGACCAGAACCTTGCCGTCGGAAAGAAGGACCGCGGCGTGGGAGCGACGGCCCGTCGCGAACGAACCCGTTTGAGTCCAGGAGTTTTTGGAGGGGTCGTACAACCAGGCGTCGTCGTCGCCCTGGCCGTGTCCGGCGGTGTGGCCTCCGGCGACCAGTACCCGGCCGTCTTTCAGCAGCGTTGCGGTGTGATGCATCCGCCCGGACCCAGGCTGGGCGGCTTCCAAGTGGGCCCCGGTCTCGCCCCGCGGCCCTGTGGATCCCGCCGCCGACCAGGTCCCCGCGGCCGGGTCGTAAACTTCGGCGGTCGACAGGTTGTAATCTTCAGGGCCCTGTGAGCGGCCTCCGTAAACCAGTACCCTGCCGTCGGTCAGGAGGGTGGCAGTGTGAAGCCGCCGAACCTCCAGCATCTGACCGGTGGGCATCCAGGCATCGGCAACAGGGTCGTAGAGCAGCGCGGTGTCTCTCGGGGGGCCATCGTATCCGCCCCCGGCCACCAGGACCTTTCCGTTTTTCAGCAGGGTTGCCGAGAATTCGCTCATGGCCTGCGGCATCGGGGCCGTAGCCCGGGACCCGTCCGGCGGCGCCGCGGGGGTGGGCGACCCGGACAAGACAACCAGAAGGGCTGCCAGGGCAAAAGCCTTCAGTGCCCTCGGTATGGGTCCCCCGGTAGCCTTTGAAAAAAGCCGGTCCATCGTCATCCCCCTTTCCCTGGGTTGGTTCCGGGCTTCGCCCCGGTGCCCGTTGACTCAGCTTTTCAGCAGTCGACAGTCGCCGGGGCTTTAGCTTCGGAAGGCCTGTTTAGCCTCTCTTGTGAGCTTTCGCCTTCGCGGTTGCGATCAAGCCCAGGGTGATCCCGGCCCCACCGACCGCCAGGAGAGCAAGCCCTGCGCCCAGTCCATTGCCGGGGGCCCCGGTGGAGGGAGGCACATCTGCACCCGTCCCACCGGTCGTCTTCGAGAACCCGTTCCACAGGTCCGCCGAGCTGGCGGAAGCCCGGCCGCCGCCCGAGGTGACCTGAAACGGCGCCGAGGCCAGCTTGCGGTCACCGAGAGTCACTATCAGGTAGTGCACCCCCGGAGCGGCCTGCGGGATGGCCACAACCGACTCAAACTTCTCACCGGTGACGGTAGTTGCCAGATCGACCGCCGGGCCGTTAACGGAATCCCAGCGAATCTGCAGCTTGGGCTGGGCCTCCCCCACCGAAACAGGTGAAAGCGAAACCGAATTGCCGCTGACGGTTACCCGGCTGCGCTCCGGCCCCATATTGTGGCTGAGTTGGTTGATGTAGGTCTGCGCCGTGCAGGCCCACGCGGCGCTGGCTGCTGCCAGCGCAAGCGCCGTTGCTACAACAAATCCCCGAATCGCCCTAAATTTTCCAGACATTTCCATTCCTTTCGCTGTCCAGCCCGAGCTTGGTTAACTGTGACCTAGTTTGCCGAGTTTCCCGGAGGTCCTCAAGATGCAAAATTGCACTTTCTGGGGGGGCCTTTGATCGTGGCGGCGATCCCTGCAGGATCCTCGGCGTGCCGCCTCCATCTGAATTGTCCCTTGGGGCTGGACTCGGCCCTGAGACAAGGGCTTCATCCGTTATTTGCGGACGGCGCCTCTCTAATCGTCATCCACGATGGTTCCACACCGCTCGGTAGCGCCATAGGCGACACCAGAGCAGTCGGTGTCGGGCAGAGTAGCCCCGCTCGCATCGTAGATGTTGGCAATCACCACAAGATCGTCCTCCGCGACGTTGTCGGCGACTATGTCTACTGTGAATTGCTCGCTTGTATCTCCGGGCGCGAAGACGATCGGGGCAGCCGTCACCGCCAGATAGTTGTCCTCAAGGGTCAGATTCCCGGACAGAGAGGAGGGATATACGCGGTAATGTACGGTCACCGGCGTCGTGCTCGGCGCGGAAAGCGTCACCGTGAAGACGAGCTGGTGGCCCGGCACGTCGCCCAGATCGCCTTCCAGAACAGAACCGGCGTTGCTGACGGAGATTGCGGGGGCGGCCCAGGCCGGCCCCATTCCCGGTATTAGCAACAACACGGTCATGCAGGAGACAAACAGGCAATACAAACGCTTGGTTCGTGTTCTTGATGTCAGTCGGCTTCTCTTTTGCATTTTTTGTCCTCCAATCGATTTCCGCCCGCCGGCCCCGCTATAGAGTTGGGCGGGTCACCGTAGTGGTTTCAACATCAGTGTTGTTGGCGCTCTGAGGATCGGAGGTTGTCGCCGAGACCTGGGCAATGTTGACAATTATGCCCTCAGGCTGCAGGACCACGAACGTGTTCAGGTTGGCCCCGACGTAGATTGTTACCGTAGCGGAGGCCCCCGGCGCCAGCGAGCCGAGATCGCACACCAATCTTTGACCGTAGGTGCGGTTGACGTCCGGAAGCTTGACCGGAGGATCCTCAGCACAGGTTCCCTGGGTTGTCGTGAAATTGTAGATGTCGGCCCCCTGTGAGGGCGTGATGTTGGCCGGCCACGGCAGCGCCTCTCCGGGCTTGTCCCCAACGGTGTCGGTGAGGGTGACGCCGGTAGCCGTGTCGTCGGCGTCGTTGTTGGTGACCACCACGGCGTACGTGAAGTTATTGCCGTCGGTCGGGTCGGACATGTCTACCGGATCCCTCGAATCGGCAACCGATACAGACAGATCGGCCTGGCCGTCGGAGGCGAAGGACGCGACGGGCATCGCGAAAAGAAAAACCATAAGCATCAGAACCGCCAGCGAAGCGCAGCGCGCCCCAGTCTTTTTTGAAAACATGTGCCATCCCCTTGTCTTGTTGGATCCCTGCTTGGATCCGGTTAATTCAAGGGTAGCCCGCGAGATCTCCCGCGCCAAGATGCAAATTTGCACTTTCTTCGATTGGATGCAGACCAAAATGAGCCTGGATGCGAACCCCCGCAAACAGAGCCCACGCGAAAGTGCAAATTTGCACATTCCCGAGGCTCAAGCTGCCCTTTACCATCGTCCCGTGAACATATCCATCTCAGGAAGCCGCCCGTGCCCCCGCCGGTAAAGGTTCTGGTTGCCGACTCGCAGCGGCTTTTCGCCGATGCTCTCGGCGCGGCGCTGCGACTTCAACACGGCCTTGACGTGATCGAGGAGTATCCGGGTGGGGGCCCAGAAACGGTTGACTGGATCCTGTTCTATCACCCGGACGTCGCTCTGATCGACTACTGGCTGGTCGGTATGGATGCACCCGCCGTGACAAGGATGGTGCTCGACCGCCTCCCCGAGACCAAAATCATCGTGCTTTCGTGGTTCTACAGCACAGAGCAGGTACATCTTTCGCTCGAGGCCGGCGCGGTGGGCTTTCTTCCCAAGAGCCTCGAAGTAAAGCACCTGGCCGACGCCGTCAACCGAGCCCAGGCCGGAGAGTCGCCTGTTTACGAAAAAGAACTGGAGGAGATCATGGCCTCGATCCAGAAGCGGGAGTCGGCCGCCAAGGAATCGTCGCAGAAGCTGGCCAGCCTGACCCCTCAGGAAGTTCGAATCCTGCTGCTGCTCAGCCTCGGCCTGCCGGTCAAGGAGATTGCTGCCCAGTTGTTCATCAGCGTGGGCACCACCCGCAACTACATCCAGAAAATCCTAAAGAAGCTTGACGCCCACTCCCAGGTCGAAGCCATCGCAATGGCGCAGCAGTTCGGATTGATCCAGGGGGGCCGGCAACCCTAAGGCCAGACCTAAGTACCTGCCCGCCTGCCGCTTCGTTAATGATTTCTACTCACAAGGGGTTCTGTTTCGGCTCCCTCGTGAAGACGGTAAGGTACCGCTGAGACGACCACGGACGGTTCGAACAGGAAGATTCCTTTTAACAACAGCGCCGTCTTGTTGTGAAGCAGGCTGTGCCAGCGCTTCTTGACGACGAACTCGGGAATGACGATCGTCACGAAGGTGCGCGGGTCGCGCTCCAGGACATCCCGCACCCAATTGAATATGGGCTCCGTGACCTGACGGTAGGGAGATTCGAGAACCTTCAGCGGTGGGTTCTTGATCTCCTCATTCCATCTTTCAACAACGCCGTTCGTCTCTTCCTCGTCAATCGATACATGGAGGCAGTGCAGTTGGTCGGGCCCCAACGACTTAGCGTATCGGAGACCAGCTCGAGTTCCATTGTGTACGGCTGCAACTAGAAGCACGGCGAGGTGGTTCCAATGCTCATCGCGGCTGTTGCTGGCAACCTTCGCGCCGGGGGAAAGTGCTTCATAGCCGGTGTGGAGTGTCAGGTTGGTGACAACCACGTCTTGTTCCTTCATGAGGGCCGCTTTTAGCCTCTGAAGCCGGTAGCGCCGCAGCATGTAGCGGATATCGAATCGGTCCACCGTCGTGACCGTCTCTGGAATGATCACATTCAACACCTGCCAAGTCTGGCCCAGCCGAGCCCTCGCATCGCGTGCATAACTCCGCAGGGCTGCATCCAGGCTCCCGGCTTGCAGAACGACTTCTTTCGGCACCGGAACCTCTTCCATCTGTTTGAAAAATCCAGACCCATCGCTGCCCTTTTGGGCAAAATGCAACGCGATCACCTCAGTTGCAAAGACTCGCTTTCCATAAGCAAGGGCGTACAGGTCGACCGGGTCTTTGTTGTTGATGGGAACGATTATCTTCTGCCGCGGACCGTCCAGGGAACAAGTCCTGCGCGGATCGCGCGAGAGATGCGCCGTTTCTTGGTAGTGATGGTTGACTCTTAACAGGAGTAAGAGAATCACCGGGGTCGATACGAGAACTATCCACGCGCCGCCACTGAATTTCGTTACCGCGATCACGACAGTCATAACGGCGGTGGTGACGGCTCCGAGTCCATTGATGGTCATTCCTCGGCGCCAACCCCTCTCTCTCAGGCGACGGTGTCTGACCACCATGCCCGATTGCGAGAAGGTGAAAGAGGTGAATACTCCGATCGCGTAGAGGGGGATGAGCCGCGTGACGCTGGCCTTGAACATAATCACAAGAAGTGCGGAAAGTAGCGACAACGCGATGATCCCATTGGAGAAGACCAACCGATCGCCGTAACGAGTCAGCTGACGGGGAAGGAAATGATCGCCGGCATGGAAGCTTGCCAGCCTCGGGAAATCCGCAAAGCTCGTGTTGGCCGCGAGCACCAATATGAGCATGGTGCCGACTTGCAGTCCAATGAATGCCACTGTGCCCACTCCCGACGACCCAAATACCGCTCGCCCGATCTGAGCGAGTACGGTCACTTTTTCCTCGGGGTCGGGAACGACGTGGATCTTCACGGCCATAATCGACGTCAGAAGAACCATTGATCCCAGAAGCGTTCCCATCCACATGAGGGTGGTTCGAGCGTTTTTCCACTCGGGTTGCCTGAAGGCGGGAACGCCATTCGAAATCGCCTCAACACCGGTCACTGCCGCGCCCCCCGAAGAGAACGCACGCAGGAGCATAAAGACACTTACTGCTTGTAATTGGCCCTCCGGAGGAAGCGGGTAAGAGGGAAACTCCTGCAGGGTTCCGGTTGCCAATCTGTATATCGACATCCCCCCGAGAGCCACCATCATCAGAATGAAGAAGTAGGTGGGGGCGGCAAAGATCTTGCCGGACTCCTTGACACCGCGGAGATTGCCCCAGGCGATTAGGGCGATGAACCCCAGCGAGATCCATACCCTCAACGGGAATGTGGAGGGAACAACAGAGGTTAGTGCTGCAACTCCAGCGGCCACCGAGACCGAGACGGTCAAGATGTAGTCGGTGAGGAGTGCTACTCCCGCGAACTGCGCCTGCAGTATTCCAAAGTTGTCTCGGGTAACGAGGTAGGCGCCACCGGCCTGTGGATACGCCTTTATCGTTTGACGGTAAGAGAACAGCAGTATTGCGAGGACCGTTAATAGGGCGATGGTTATCGGTACGGTAAACAGGAAAGCCCCCGCCCCTATGAAAGGCACCAGGTGCCTAAGAACCTCCTCGGTCGCATATGCAGAAGAAGAAAGGTTGTCGCTGGCGAAAACGGCCAGCGCCGTCGGCTTTCCCAGTCGCTCGTGAATCAGGCGCTCCGTCCCCATCGGCTCCCCGACCAGAACTCTCTTGATTCGCTTTAGGGGATGATGGCGAACAGGCCGAGTGATTACGTCCACTGGCGATCCTCAAAGTTGTGCCGGGATGGTTCTACCTGGGGAGGCTCGAGACTGCGGTCTGCCTCGATCCAGGCTCTCTTAGCCATCCACCACTCCAGGATCCGCCCGCCGAAGTACCCGGAAGCGAGTCCAATGAGGATGCCAATCAACAACAGATGCATTTGGTATTGATGTTGCATCCAAGCTCGTTAAGGCTTCACAAAGAACGAGGGGGGATGGCACTAATTTTTCGTAAAGATGCCTCTGAAGCGCCCTCGGCTATGGCTGAGGACGAACCCACGAGGCATGCTTGATCGCATGCGCCGGCTTCTCTATTTGCGACCAATCCGTGGAAGGGCCTTCCGAATCGCCTTCGCCCTAGGTCTGACCACGGTCGTCACTCTGGTCGGAAAGGGCGCAAGCAGCACCACCACTACAAGCGCGGCGATGTACTATCTGCTTGCGGTCGTAGTTTCCTCGTTCCTAGGCAGCCTGTGGGGCGGACTGACCGCAGCCTTGGGCTCCTTTCTTGCACTCAACTTTTTCTTCACTCCTCCATTCGGCACATTCCGCGTAGCTAAGGTTGATGATCTGATCGCCTTGTTTGTCTTCTTCGTTGTCGCGTCGTTGGTCGCGGCCCTTCTTGCTGAAGTTCTTGAACAGAGAACACGAGCGGAACGGCGCGAGCGCGAGACCTCGTTGCTCTATCAACTCTCATCTAATCTTTTGTCCCGCGAGCGGCTGGACGCGGCATTGAATCAAGTCGCGAAGGACCTAACCGACCTTTTTGATCTGCAGAGCTCCAAAGTCGTCCTTCGGAATCAAGACAGCGGTACACCGGCCGAATCCAATTCCCTTTCCCGGGTAGAGCTTCGAACGGGGGCGAATTCGTATGGATACCTTCATCTGTATCCGAAAGAAGACCGAGCGCTGAACGAGATCGAGCTTGATCTCGCGAGGGCCTTCGCGACCCAGGTGGCACTCGCGGTCGAGGCCGCTCGACTCAATGAAGAGTCACGCCGGGCCCGAGACGAGGCGGAGGTGAGCAGGATAAGGGCCGCCCTTTTCTCCTCGGTCACACACGACCTCAAGACACCGCTTTCTGTCGTAAAGGCTTCGGCTTCGAGCCTTTTGGAAGAAGGAGTAGTGTTCGACCCCGAGCGCCGGCATGAACTCCTGAAAACCATCGTCGAGGAGACAGACCGGCTCAACCGACTGATCAGCAACCTCCTTCAGCTATCCAGACTCCGGGCCGGCGTTCTCATTCCGCACAAGACACCGACTCCGATTGGCGATGTCATTGCGTCGGTGCTGGCCCGCTTGGGAAGTTTCTTGGACGAGAAGAACATCGTGATCGAAACGCAAATACGAGAGGATCTTCCCTCGGTTCCGATGGATGTCATCCAGATCGACCAGGCCCTTTCCAACGTCCTCGAAAACGCCCGTCGCTATGCGCCCTCGGGAACTTCCGTAAAGCTAATTGCAAGGCCCTGGCAATCATGGATCGAAGTCCTTGTCGCGGACCGAGGCCGAGGTATTCCCGCTGCCGAGCGCGAGAAAGTTTTCGAGGAGTTCTATCGGGGCGAGAAAGGCGATTCAAAGGGCAATGCCGGCTTAGGTCTGGCGATCGTCAAAGCCATAGTCACCGCTCACGGGGGATCAGTCTGGGTAGAGGAAACACCCGGAGGAGGAGCCACCATAGGCTTTCGGCTGCCCCTTTCTTTGGATGGGCATCAGCCATGATCCGGGTTCTCCTGGTCGATGACGAGCCACAAATCATCCGGGCGCTTCGAACCAGTCTCGAAGTAAGAGACTACGACGTGGTCAGTACTGGAACGGGCAAGGAGGCGGTAAGACTGGTCGCCGATTCGGAGCCCGACATTGTCGTGTTGGATTTGGGACTGCCCGACATGGAAGGCTCAGAGGTCTTGACAAAAATCCGTTCGTTCAGTTCGGTTCCTGTGGTCGTCCTTACTATTCGGGAGGAGCAGGAGGAGAAGGTCGCGATTCTGGAATCGGGCGCCGACGATTACGTCACCAAGCCCTTCGGGATGGAGGAATTGGTCGCACGCATGAGAGCGGTCATGCGAAGAGCTACCGCGGATGAGGATGCCAAGTCTGTTCTTACCTTCGGAGAGTTCGAGGTAGACCTATCGCGAAGACTTGTTCGCAGAAATGGTCTGGCTGTTCACGTGACCCCCAAGGAATATGGAATTCTCGAGGCGCTGGTCACCAACCCTGGCAAACTTCTCACTCACCGTTGGCTTCTTAACCGCGTCTGGGGCCCCGGATATGACGCTGAAGTGGAATATCTCCGGGTTTTTGTTGCGGGCTTGCGAAAGAAGTTGGAGGCGGACCCATCGCGCCCCAGATGGATCTTGACCGACCCGGGAGTTGGATATCGGTGGGCACCCGACTAGGGCCCAAGGAAAACCCGTGAGATTCACGGTAAAGACACCTTAGATGTCGTACCCAACGAGTAGATTGTCCGCATGCAACTGCCTGGGGCTGAGAACTGCGTGGTCGAGCCTCGGAAACTTCGCGACTACCTACTCTCTCCATCGCATCCAGTAGGTGGTTCAAGGCGGCCTTCTTGGCGCGCCTCGGCTACAACCAAGAGGACTGGGGCGTCCTCGCCACAGACCTTCGACGCCACGCGTTTGAGGGAGAGGCTCTGGAGGAGGCTTCCGCATTTGGGCGGAAGTTTGAGGTCCGAGGTGATCTGGCTGGGCCGTCTGACCGCGCCGAAATCGTGAGTGTATGGATTATTCTTGAAGGCGAAGATCACCCCCGACTCGTGACCGCTTATCCGGGAGGTACGGCGTGACGTTCGAATTGCTGGACACCGTGGTCCTGAATCGAGACCTTCCTGAGCATGGGCTCCGCAAGGGCGACCTGGGCGCGGTAGTCGAGGTGTACTCCTCTGATGCTTTGGACGTCGAGTTCGTAACCGCTTCCGGACGAACCCGAGCTCTGGTTACGCTCAAAGTGAGTGACATTCGGCCAGTTCAGGACAACGATCTCGTGACAGTCCGGCCCGTTGATCAGGCTAAGTAGAGGCCCTTGAACAAGCGCATGGAACCGACCACTCGCTACGCTCGTGACGGCTGATTGGCCAACCCGTTGGGCGGACCGGGTGACTGCCGCTCCGGGAAGGGCCGCCAGAAAGG
>JBOGWH010000007.1:0-5623 GCA_050692975.1 Actinomycetota bacterium
ACCTTCCCCGATTCGAAGGTGAACAGCACAAGCAAGATCTACGACACGCCCTCGGGAGACTGCGACGTTGTGTCCTTCACGCTGGCCGGCCACCCCTTCATGGCGATCAGTGCAGGACCCCCGTTCACCTTCAACCCGTCGGTCTCATTCATGGTGGCATGCGCCACCAAAGATGAAGTAGACGATCTGTGGAAGAAGCTGAACGAAGGCGGCAAGGCCCTGATGCCTCTGGACTCTTACCCTTTCAGTGAGCGATACGGCTGGACCGAGGACCGTTACGGACTGTCCTGGCAAATCTCCTACGCCGGGGACACCCCGGTCGCGCAGACAATCACCCCCAGCATGCTGTTCGTCGGCGACGTCGCCGGAAAGGCCGGGGAGGCAATCGATCTGTATACCTCGATCTTTCCCGACTCGGGAGTGGAGAATATCTTCCGGTACGGCCCCGGCCAGGAGCCCGAGCGTGAAGGAACGGTCATGTTCGGCTCGTTCAAGCTGTGCGGCCAGGAGTTCGCCGCGATGGACAGCGCCAACGCCGACCATAATTTTGCATTCAACGAAGCCATCTCGCTGATGGTGAGCTGTGAGGACCAGGCGGAGATCGACCGCTACTGGGACGCCCTGTCGGCGGTCCCCGAAGCGGAGCAGTGCGGATGGCTGAAGGACCGCTTCGGGCTGTCCTGGCAGATCGTCCCCAAAGCAATGGACGAGATGATGGGCAAGGGCACCAGCGAGCAGCAGGCCCGAGTGACCCAGGCTTTCCTGCAGATGAAGAAATTCGACCTTGCTGCACTGCAGCGGGCATACGATGGAGCCCAGGAACCGGTCGGAGGAAGCACATGATCAAACCGCCGCCTGCCATATAAGACACAAAAAAGAGCGGGAGGGGCGGTCGTTAAATTCCATCCTCGGCCCTCTGGCCGATCACCCCAGATAACCAGACACTAAAGGGCCGGGGGGGCGTCAAACCTTCTTAGCATGTCCGAAGACTGGGAATCCTCGCTGGCACGGTGGGCCTCGGCCGGCCTGGTCGATGACGAAACCGCCCGTTCAATCCGGGAATGGGAAGCCCGCCACGGCGATACGGAGGGCCGCAACCGCTTCGGCATAATCGCATTCGGCCTGGGGGGCCTTCTCCTCGTCGCCGGTGTACTTCTTTTCGTTGCCTCGAACTGGCAGGAGCTGTCTCCCGGCGCCCGCTTCGTAGTGCTGATCGCCACCGTAGCCGCCTTTCATGCGGGCGGGGCGTTTGCGTCCGAGTGGAAGCCGCCTCTCTCCACGACTCTGCATGCCGCCGGCACAGCGGCCTTCGGTGGCGCCATCTTCCTTTCCGGGCAGACATTCAACCTGGCTGCAAACTGGCCCGAGGGATTCCTTTTGTGGGCACTGGGCGCCGGGGCGGCCCTGTACGTTCTGCGGGACTGGCCGCACGTTTTGTACGTCGCAGTGTTGGTCCCGCTCTGGCTCACAGCCAAGGCCATGCAACTGGCAATATTCGAAGAGGCCAGTTCGGTGCCCCGTGCGGCCGCGACGTTTGTTTTTCTCCTGGCCCTTTCTTACCTCTTTGCGCCGGTGCCCGGTGAAGAGTCGGTTTGGAGGAAGTCCCTCTCGCGTCTCGGCGCACTGCTTCTGATACCCGCCGCCATCATGCTTGCCGTCTCGGGATTCCGATTCTTCTCAGATGAGGGATCCGGTGAGGTCGAGGTCGTTGAGATCGTCGCCTGGCTTTTTGGCATCGGGATTCCGGCGGCTCTCGCTTACCTCTTGAGGAAACGTGACGGGCTGCTGATTGGAGCCGCGATTGCCTGGGTCCTGCTGGTGAGTCTGATGGATCCCGAGGAGGAGGTCCAGCGCCTGGGGATCCTGGCGCTCTACGCGGCGGGTTCGGTTGGAATATTGCTGTGGGGCCTGCGGGACAGGGATCGCCTGCCCGTCAACATGGGGGTCATCGGTTTTGCGCTCTCGGTCCTGGTGTTTTACTTCGCATCCGACCTCTTCACCAAGCTCGGCCGTTCGGTGGGCCTCATCGGCGCAGGCCTGCTGTTTCTGGGTGGCGGCTGGTTTCTGGAAAGAACCCGCCGGACGATCATCGGCAAGATCGACGAGGCCGCCACATGAAGGTCTCCCGGAAAGGATTGATTATCGCCCTGGTACAGGCATTATTGGTCCTGGCAGTCGCCGGGAAGCTCATGGTCGACCGGGCCCGATACCCCCAGGTATGGGTGGAAACCGGCCCCGTCGACCCGGATCTTCCTCTGCGCGGCCGCTTCGTCCGCCTGCAGGCAATAGTGGAAAGTGCTGAATCCATAGACGATCGGTACTACTTCGAGCGCAGCCGTCTTGAAGTCAGAGGAAACCGCCTCGTTGCAATACGGGACGATCGGGGTTCGGTTCACGTCACGAGGATTCCCTGCCGCCAGACGGCCGTCCGGCCGATGGATCTCCCCGGCGATGGGGTCCCCCGGCCGGTTCCCGTCAGCCATTTGAGCGACCTTTCGCAGGCAGATCAGTGCCTCGCCGTGTCGGAGTCCCTGGCGTTTTTCATCCCGGAAGGGATTCCCGACCCTTCGCTGCGCGAGCCCGGCGAACAACTGTGGGTCAGAGTTACGGTGCCCCCTCACGGGGCCCCCCGCCCCATCCGGCTGGGAGTCAAAACCGGCGGTAAGATCACTCCGCTTTAGGTAAGCGAACCCGGCTTCTACGAGTCCAGGATCGCCTTCGCCTCCTCCGGCGTTTTCCCCTGCTTGATGAGCCAGCCGATCATGAACTCCCGTGCCTCGTTCTCGTTGGGCTCGCGGTCGCCGAACTCGTCTGTTAGTGCCTCCGCCACTCTGTGCATCATGGCCACGAGGTCTGCGGGCTCTTCCATTTCGTGCCTTTCTGCCTTGCAGTCCGGGCGGGACGGCTGAAGGCGGCTTAGAGCAGCTTGGCTGCGGCGATGATGGCACCGGCGTAGGGAATCAGAAACCCCGCCAGCGCAAAGAACATCGTGCGAGTCTGGGCGCTCAACTGCGTGCTCAGTTCGGCTCTGTAGCCTGCAACGATTCTGTGCTCCATGGCCTCCATACGCAGGTTCGTGGTCTCCCCCAGGGCCTCGATTTCGCGTTTGGTGGCGTGCTGGAGGGCATCGAGATCGCGCTTGGTGGCCACGTCGGCCCATCCCACCGGGGGCAGCATCGACATCAGCGTATCTGCCGGCTCGGGGCCGAGCACGTCTTCGAGTCTTGTGTGCAGGTCATGTCTTGTTTTCTCGGTCAGTTCCATTTTCCGCTCCCTTCAGGCCGTCCGCAAGGACTACGATGGGAAGCGGCTAAGACAATAGCGACCACCTATGACAGGGCACCCGGGATGGTCGCCGCCGCAGCCACAGACCACCCCGGGGGTGACGTATGGCAGCCCGGTCGGGGACCGGCGGCAAGAGCTCCCACCTATGGGGGACTAACGGTGAAAAAGCATTTGTCCTAAAATGTGCATCAGGGAAAACTACCGGGGAGCGCGTGGGCATGAAGGCCGGGCGGTTAGGAGGTACCACCTCTGGGCTGCGCCGTCTCTTTTTGGCTTTCTGCTTGGTGGCTTTCGCCCTGATCATCGCCGCCGCAGGGGAAAGCCGGGGAAGCGAAATGAGCTCACCGCCGCCCGATTCGCAGGGTTCCGATCCGCATTCCGGTAGCGGCAGCGGCGAGCCGGGACAGCCCGGGCAGCCCGGCGGTGGCAGCGACGGCAGCTCGGGGACGTCGGGCTCCGGGCCCACGACAACGCTTTCCTCGCCGGACCCCGATCCGCAGCCGGCCACCCGCAAACGCACCACTAAGAAGCCCGGCGATCCTGGCGGGCCTTTCGTCGAGGAAGCCCCGGAGGCGCCTTCGCCGACGGTCAACCTGGCGGCCGGCCCCCCGCCTCCCGACCAGGGATCAGGGGCTCCCCCGGATGCCGTCCCGGCTTCCGATGAAAAGCCCAAGCGCAAAGGGCCTCTCGACGCCCTGGCGGCTTTGCTCGGATTTGGCGGGGCCGCCACGGCGGCCACGGCCCGGAAGCCGCCGAACCCGTGTCTGCGCCTGCAGAGCGAGTTCGACAAGGTGATGGGGCAGATCGCCGCGCACCGCAACTTTCTGAGGGCCCAGATGGCCACCGCACGCAAGGACGACCCCACCGGAGTGAAGGTTGAGGAACTGGAGGCTCAGCTGACCGCGCTGGACAGCGGGGAGGGTCATCTCAACGACCAGGCCCGGGCGCTGGCCGACAAGATGACCCAGGCAGGCTGCAACGACGGAGGGAACTAAAACGGCGGCCGAGGCGTGGTGGAGCTCCCGCCGGGCCCGGCTGATCATCGCGGCTGTGCTTTTGGCCGCGGCGGTTGCCGTTTATCTCCTCAACCGGGCCGAGCCCGCAGAAACAGCAAGCGGTGAAGTATTTCTTCAGCCGTCCGACCAGCCGGGCCAGGACGCCTTCGGCACGTCGGTAGCCCAGCCGCCGCCGGCGCCGCTGACCCCGGCCCAGGTGGTGCCGCAGAGCTCCGGAGGAGTCGTGACCGAAACCGGAACCAAGCCGGGGCTGTTCGCCGGGGTGCGCAACGCCACCAGCTGCAACGCCGATGCCCTGGCCGGCTACCTGGAGGCCAACGCCGGCCGCGGCAGGCCCTGGGCGCTTACGATAGGCATCAACCCCGACGACATCCGGGAGTACATAGTCACCCTGACGCCGGCATTGCTGCGAGTCGACACCCGCGTTACGGAGTTCGGGTTCCGCAACGGACGGGCAATTGCCCGGCAGGCGGCTTTGCAGGCCGGCACGGCGGTTTTGCTCGACCGTGCGGGGTTTCCCAGGGTCCGGTGCGCTTCGGGCAACCCAATGGACGAGCCGCGGGCCGCCGCGACCTCACCCGTCTACCGTGGGCCGCGCTGGCCGGCATTTTCGGCGACCACCCTGGTTGTGATCCGGCCGGGGCCGGCGACGACCATCATCATTCTCAGCGACGTGGTGACCGGCGTGCTGTTCGCAAGGATTCCCGGCAGCATCGTCATAATCGACATCGACCGGCCGCCGGCGGGGGTGGTGATACAGGTATTTCAGCCCGGCCAGACCGGCAACATCACCGGAGCCAACTGGCCGCCGGGCACGGCTCTTACGCTTACCTTCGATAATCCTCCCGTTCTTTTGGCGACCACCAACGCCGACGGCGCCGGCAACTTCTCGGTGCCGGTGACTATCCCCCTGGGGGCGGCCCCGGGGGTGCACACGATCAACATCGCCGGCGGGGGCTTCAACGTGCCCCAGACTCTGTACGTGATTCCCCGCGGGGTCCGGGTGACAATTTAGCGCTGCCTGAATGACCCGCTGCGCCCGGGCCCGTGCCGCCGCACTGCCCACTTCCCTGGCGGCTACCCTCATCGTGAGGAAGAGTTCCTGAAGGGCCCTTCGACCGGGGAAGGGTGAAGGCCGCTTAGATCAGCCTGGTCCCCCTCTGTCGGTACTCTGCGGGGCCGACACCTTTCCGTCGGTCACTTGCCAGACCTGCAGGAGATTGGCGGCCTTTTCCGCATCCGGGATGACGCTTTCTCCGGCAACCAGCGCAACGGCGTCTACTCCAATTTTCGCCAAGGCGCGAGCCCTGTCCGACGCTCTT
>JBOGWH010000008.1:0-16280 GCA_050692975.1 Actinomycetota bacterium
GGTCCACGGCGGTCGCATGGCGTGAAAAGAGGGCGAAGTTAGTTCCCGCGCCGTCCCAGGTTGCTCCCAGCGGCGCCGGCTTACCGGCAAGCAATCTCATGAAGCATTCAAGTTAGTCGATCGGCCGATGCTGGGGGCGTCCCGTCTTTGACTCGCCGTCACCAGCAGACCCCGGCGGAATAAGCGCTCTATCGCCGCCCCCCGGGTGCTCCGGGGCTCCTGCCCCCGCCCCCTGCTCCCCCCGGTTGACATAAGGCCACCCTAGTAGGGTTACGGCAAGACAGGGCGCTAAGAAGCGTGCTTGAAGAATACGGCCGAAAGAGGCGGCAAAGTTACATTCAGGCTCCACGGCCGGCCGTGGGCCGGCTCCTCCGCCGCCTGCACTTCCCCAAGGTTCCCGACCCCCGACCCGCCGTAGTGGGATGAATCGGAGTTCAAGATCTCCTCCCATCTGCCTCCCGTGGGAACCCCGATGCGAATTCCCTCCCTCGGTACGGGAGTGAAGTTGAATGCAACTACCACCTGTTCCGCGCCGTCCAGACTCTTTCGCAGGAACATGAGGGTGCTGCCCTGGGCGTCGTTGGTGTCCACCCATTCGAACCCGCGATCGTCGCAGTCACCCTCATGCATTGCACGCTGCCCGCGGTACGCACGGTTCAAGTCACCGACCAGCGTCGTGATCCCCTTGTGAGGGGGATGACTCTCGGCCGCCCAGTCGATCATCCAGTCGTGATTCCATTCGGCCCATTGCCCGAATTCACCTCCCATAAAAAGCAGCTTCTTGCCCGGCTGGGCGTACATGTACGCAAGGAGCAAGCGGAGGTTGGCCGCCTTTTGCCAGTTGTCTCCCGGCATCTTCGCCAAGAGACTGCCTTTCCCATGAGAGACCTCGTCGTGGGACAGCGGCATGATGAAGTTCTCGGTAAATGCATACAGCGCCCGGAAGGTGATTTCGTTGTGGTGATAGCTGCGATGAACCGGGTCGTGGGCGAGGTACTTCAGCGTGTCGTGCATCCATCCCATATCCCACTTAAGGCCGAACCCCAACCCGCCGGTATAGGTCGGGCGAGACACACCGGGCCAGGCTGTTGACTCCTCGGCGTAAGTCTGGACATCCGGATACTCCGAATAGATCTCGGAATTGAGCCGGCGGAGAAAGTCCAGAGCTTCGAGGTTCTCCCGGCCTCCATATTTGTTTGGGATCCACTCGCCCTGCTTTCTCGAATAATCCAGGTAGAGCATCGATGCGACCGCGTCTACCCGGATTCCATCAACGTGGTAACGGTCCAGCCAGAACATCGCGCTCGAGGTCAGAAAGCCCCGGACCTCATGACGGCCATAATTGAAAATGGAGCTGTTCCAATCGGGGTGATATCCCTGCCGGGGATCTTCGTGCTCGAATAAGTGTGTGCCGTCAAAGGTCGCGAGACCGTGGGCGTCGGCGGGGAAGTGAGAGGGAACCCAGTCCAAAATGACGCCGATCTTGTGGCGGTGCAGGTAGTCCACGAGGTACATGAAGTCCTGGGGGCTCCCGTAGCGGCTGGAAGGCGCGAAGTACCCGGTGGTCTGGTATCCCCACGAGCCCCGGAAAGGGTGCTCCATTACCGGAAGAAACTCGACGTGGGTAAAACCCTTCTCATTCAGATAATCGGCCAGCTGGTGAGCCAGCTCCCGGTATGGGAGTGGGTTTCCTTCCTCGTCCCGCCGCCAGGACCCCACATCCATCTCGTACACGCTGATGGGTGCAGTGAGTGAATTGCGGTCCCTGCGCGTCGCCATCCACTGCCCGTCTTGCCATTCGTAGTCGAGCTCGGCGACAACCGAGGCAGTGTTGGGCGGCACTTCCGCCCGGAACGCGAAGGGGTCCGCCTTTTCCTTGGGCGGTCCCGACTTTGGAAAGATCTTGTATTTGTAAAGGGCGCCCTGTCCCACGCCCGGAACGAAGCCCTCCCAGATGCCGGAATTAGCTCGCGGCCTCAGTTCAAACGCGTCGGGATCCCAGGTGTTGAAATCACCGATGACCGTGACGCGCTCGGCACTGGGAGCCCAAACTGCAAAGTAAGTTCCCGCCTGCCCCTGCCGGACGGCCGGGTGGGCACCCAACCTTTCATAAAGGCGGACGTGCGTCCCTTCGTTGAACAGGTACAGGTCGTCGTCCGAAATAAGGGAATCGGGCCCTGAGGTTCCGTGCCGGGAAGCGGGCCCCGCCGTTTTGTGCCCGGTCGGCGGCGCGGCCTCAACGGGGCCTTTTGACTCGTCGACAACCGACGGCTTACTTTTTGCCATGGCCTGGGTCCTTTCGGGCTCGATCCAGCTTATTAAGGATCCTTCCCACATCTGGACGATCCTTAAGCCCCTCCAGGGGATATGCCACTTTTCTGCGCCAATTGGGCCTGCCGGGGCCGGTGCCGGGAAAGTTCTGGCGGCGAGTCTCGCCCCAGAGATCCTCCAGGTTTGCCAGAACCAGACCGGCTTCGCCGGCACCCAGTTCACTCAGGCATCCTTCGAGTACCGAAACCGGCCGTTTCTCCGATGCCCGAAAGCCCCTGCCGCGCAGGTACGAAACCAGCGCAGAACGTACCTGCTTGAGGTGGCGTTTTGCTTGAGCGGCCTGCACGTGATCCATAAGTCCCATCTCCTGCCGCTCCTCGATATCGTGCCCGCTTAAGAAGGCTGCGAACGTCGCTGTGTCGTGCGTGTCGATCGCAGCGCACTGATGCCTGCCCGGGGAACGGAAAGGGCGGGACGGATCTTCGGAGAATTCAAACTGCATGACGTAGGTCCCGTAGATGTTGCGCCGGCGCATCCTGCTGCGCACCGCGGGTTCGACGGTTCCCAGATCCTCGCCGATCAGAACGGCATTGCACCGATTGGCCTCGATAAGGGCAGCGGCATAGAACTCATCGGCCGGGTATTCCAGATAGATCCCGCTGGACGCGGTGGCCTCCTCGGGAATCAGAAACAGCCGGTGGAATCCCATGATGTGATCGATGCGCAGCGCCCCCGCCGGGCCCAGAATCGTTTGCAGGCATCGCCGCCACTGCCTGTGACCGCTGCGCCTGAGGGCCTCGGGATTCCAGGGTGGCATGCCCCACTTCTGCCCGTGCGGAAAAAACTGGTCTCCAGGGGCCCCGACCGACAGGCCCGTCATGAACGCTGAGGGATCGCTGTTGACGTCGAAGCCGTCGGGGTGAACGCCGAGCGGCAGGTCGAAAAGAAGCTGGCTGCCTCGCTCCTCGAGCCTTTCCCCCAGTTGTGCCAGCTGTTCGTGGGCGGCCCACTGAACGTACAGGTGATAACGATCCGCCGTCACCGCCGGGGAAGGGCCGCCGGGCTGATACCCTCGCTCTCTTTTCGCCCTGAAGGAGGCATATCTTTTGGCCTCCGGTTTGTCCTTCAGGAAGCGGCGAAATCCCTCGTCGCGAACACCGGCCCCGGAATAGAACTCGTTGGCGAGAAGCTCCAGAACGCTGCGCTTGAGGGAAGACACACCCGGGTAATCAATCAGATCGGCCCGTCGCATGGATTCAAGCTGCCGTTTGAAGCCGGCGGAGCGCACCAGATCCCTGGCGGCGCGGCAGCGCGTGAACTCCGGAAGGGCCTCTATCTCCAGGTAACGTTCTTCCCAGAACAGGCGGCTCACCGGGCGGTAGGGACTTGACTCATCGGGGAAACCGGCGAAGACCGGCAGAGTGGCTACGACCGAACTCCCATAGCTTTCCACCGTCTGAGACAGCGCATCGAGTGAACCAAAATCCCCGCAACCCCAGGTGTCCTTCGACACCAACGAGTACAGCGGGACGAAAACCCCCCACTGGTTGCTAAAGCGCCTCGAAACCGCGGAGGGAGCTGAAAAAATATGAGCCGTTTCTTCCGTCTTCCCGTTGCGCACCGCCAGGGTGTGATAGCCGGCCGGGATCCGGTCCGGAAATGAGATCTCCAGGCAGACGCCGGATTGCCCTTCGACCTCGTGGGCAACCGGTCTTCCCTCGGGGGCCCTGGAGAAGCCGATAGCGGTACCGTCCTCCAGGCGCAGTTCGCCGGTGAGCTTCGCGCCTGCCCGCGCGGCCGGGAGCCGAACCGTGACCGACAACCGCCCGTCCCAGGCAACCGTCACAGGTTCCAGGCACCGGCGATGCAGTTCAAGCCTTCGGGCCCGCAAAGCCGTTCCGGCATTCCCGGGTCCGTCGATCGGGGCCCCCAGCGCTTTCAGCAAACCCACCAGGGCATCGGGGTCGGCCCGGACCGTCCGGCCGGATACGTCGCGATAGGAAGTCCGCAGGCCGTACAGCTTTGCCAGAGAGGCAAGCTCCCGCGAGATCCCCACCCCCCGGGATGAGCCGCCTACTGAAATGGGTCCGTGATAGGCCGGAAGATGTCCAGATAAAGCAGTGCGAAAGTCAGAACGATCAAAAACGCGAGAACCAGCCCTGCCACAGGGATCACCTTTCTCATGTCGATTTTGCGGCGAATGAGTTTCTCGATACCCACTATCAGCAGATATCCACCGTCCAGGGGAGGAAGCGGCGCCAGATTGATCACTCCGACGAAAACGATGAATCCAGCAAGGAACTGGATCAAAGACCGGACCTCCCCCGCCGAGCCCGCCTGGCCGGCAAGCCTGGCACCACCGACCAGCCCGAGAGGCTCGTCGTCGCTTACTTCGCGCTCTCCTCTGCGGCCGAGCGCCTCGAATATGTTGGAAATGCCCCCGGGAGAAAACACTTTCCCGATGGACTCAATGCTGACCTTGACCAGCCCGGCGGTGGAGGTAACCCCCCGCCATAACGCGACGTGCGGGGGGTCTCTTTCGATCTCAAACTGCGGGGCGATCCCTATCTGCCCGGCCTTGACCATCCTGGTGGAATCCGGAGAACTGCGAACTTCCGCCTCCGCTGGCGTAATCGTCAACTGCCTGCGCCGCCCCTCCCTTTCCACGGTGAAAACAAGCTGTTTGTTCGGGCTGGAGCGGATTACCTTGCGCACATCGTCCCAGGACCTGACGGCATCTCCGGAAACCGCGACGATCCGGTCGCCTCTCCTGAGCCCGGCGGCCTTGGCCGGCCCGGGCTTTCCGTTGACTTGGATCTCGACGGTCTCGACCGTGGGAACCGGACGATCAAAATTGTAAACGCCGAGGGTCGAGAACAGCAGGGCGAAAACTACCGTAGCCAGGATGAGATGGGTGGCCGAGCCTGCCACCAGGACAACGGCCCTTTGCCAGGCCGGCTTCGCGCCGAAGGTCCGGGGTAGCTCCGAGGGCTTTACCTCCTGGAAGGGATTCATTCCGGCAATCCGGACGTACCCTCCGAGCAGCACCGCTTTGACTCCGTACTCGGTCTCGCCGCGGGTCCAGCTGAAAAGCCGCGGGCCGAATCCCACGAAGAATTGCTCCACCTTGATCCCGAACCTGCGGGCGGTGATGAAGTGACCGAACTCGTGAAACACCACCATGATCATCAGTGTCGCCACAAAGGCGAGGATCCCGAGCGCAAAGCTCATTGGTCGGCTTCGCCCGGGCCGGCGGGATCCGGGGAGGGCGGGAGACCGGTAAGCTCGCCGGCAATCCTTCGGGCCCGCTGGGCGTCTTCCCCCGGGCCGGCGGGATCCGGGGACGGCGAGAGACCGGTAAGCTCGCCGGCAATCCTTCGGGCCCATTGGTCGGCCTCGAGGATGCCCTCGAGGTCGGGCTCTCCGGCCTGGTGGGAAGCCAGCACCTTCTCGATTACCGATGCGATGCCTGAAAAACTGACCCGCTCCTCCAGGAATCCCTGGACCGCCACCTCATTGGCGGCATTCATCACAGCCGGATAGGTCCCCCCTTGCTTGCCGGCCTCGAAAGCCAGAGCAAGGCAAGGGAAGCTCTCGAGGTCGGGCGCCTCAAAGGTCATCGGTCCCATGTTCGACCAATCCATCCGCTTGCCGTCCGGCGCCGGCAGGCGGTGAGGCCAGGCAAGGGCAAGCTGGATCGGCAGCCGCATATCGGGCAGGGCCGCGTGGGCGATGACCCCCCCGTCGCGGGTCTCGGCCATTGCATGGACCATCCCCTGGGGATGGATGACGACGTCGATCTCGTCGTAGGTGAAACCGAAGAGAAAGTGAGCCTCGATTACCTCGAGCCCCTTGTTCATCAGGGTGGCCGAATCGATCGTGATCTTGTCGCCCATCTGCCAGACGGGATGCTTCAGTGCGGCGGCTACCGTGACCTGCTCGAAATCTTTTCCCGTAAATCCCCGGAACGGCCCCCCGCTTCCGGTGATGAAGATCTTCCTGACTTCGTCGGGCTCAAGGCCCTCCAGTAGCTGCCACAGAGCGGAATGTTCGCTGTCCACCGGCCTGAGCTGGCCCGGCTCGGCTTTGGCCATCACGACCTCCCCGGCCGCTACCAGGCTTTCCTTGTTGGCCAGCGCCAGCGTCTTCCGGGCCGAAAGGGCCGCCAGAGAGGACTTGAGACCGGCCGCTCCGACCACCGCGTTAAGGACGACCTGCGCGTCACATTCGGCCGCCACTCGCTCGGCGCTGTCGGGACCCCGGATCACCGTCGCCGACTCGGGCGCCCCTCCCCCCGCCTCGCCGCAGATGCCGAGAAGGCTCACCCCAAACTCGGCGGCCTGCCGGACCAGGGCGTCCCAATCTGAGCCCCCCGTCAGCGCGGCGACCTCGAAGCGCCCGGGGTTGTCCCTGATCACGGAAAGGGCCTGTCGCCCGATAGAACCCGTCGAACCGAGTATCGCCACGCGAACCGGCTCCGGCTGCCCGAAAGGATCCATCAAATCAACGTCAGCCGCCGAAGCGCCGTTTTCTGGCCGAATACTCTTCAACCGCCTCCACGACGTCCGCTTCGGCGAGATCGGGGAACAGCTTGGGCGTGAAGATCATCTCCGCATAGGCGGCCTGAAGGGGCAAAAAGCCCGACGACCGGAACTCCCCGGAAGTTCTCCACAAGATGTCGGGATTTGGATGGGGCTGCCCGGCGGTGTCGAGAAAGTGAAGGATGTCCAGGTCGGCTGGGTCCTTCCCGATCGCGGCCGCCCGGGCAACCAGCTTTTGAACGGCGCGCTGGACTTCGTCGGCTCCACCGTAGTTAATCGCAAGGTTGATGACGTTCTTGTCGTAGGCCGCGGTATCGGTCTCTATCTGCCTGATGGCATCACGGAGGCGACTGGGCAAACCGTCGGGATGTCCGGCCGCCTCCGCCGCGGCTTTGGCCTCGTCGGGGACTCCCTCCAGCCGGCCGAGATGAACGACCCGTACTTCCTCTTTAATCGCCTCGGGAGTTAGATCCCGAATCCATTCGAGGTAAAGCTCCATCAAAGCCGACACCTGATCCGAGGAGCGCCGCCAGTTCTCCGTCGAAAACGCCCAGACCGTCGTGGTGTGGATTCCGATCCTGCGGCAGAATCGCGAAAGCCGCTTGGCTACCTCAAAGCCGGCACGGTGCCCGGCCACGACCGACTTGTTCAGGTTCATGGCCCAACGGCGGTTGCCGTCTGGAATTACTGCAAGGTGTTTGGGGACGGTGGCTCCTTCGAGCCTGGCCACCTGTGCTTCGATGGCCGGATCCGGTTTCGTCACCTTGTACGCAGTCCCCCGTTGCCGTGGTTTTTTGGGTCCGGCACGCGATCGATCACCAGGCGAGTGAGCCGCTCCAGGATATCCCGCGCCTGCCCGGTGGGGACCTGGTCCAGGATGCCCAAAGCCTCGTGCATGTACTGCACTGCGGTCTCTCTGGCCCGGCTAAACGCTCCGGTTGAAACGGTGATATCCCTGATCTCATCCACGTCGATATCCGGGGTTCCCAGCATGCCCATAAGCGAGGGCTGCTGCTCGGCGGCATAAATGATCGGCAGCGTGTAGACACCGTCCCGCAGGTCCGTGCCGGGAGGCTTTCCCAACTCCTCGCTGGTGGCCGAGATGTCCAGAAGGTCGTCCGCGACCTGAAATTCCATCCCGAAGACGGTCCCGAAGCGGGTCATTGCCTCTACCGTCGTCGGATCGCATCCCCCGAGAGCGGTGCCGAGGTGGGTGCAGGCTTCGAGCAGAGCCGCGGTCTTGCCTCCGATCGTCGTGAGGTAGGCGTCGGTGGAACGGCGAGGGTCGTAGGCGCTTTCCAATTCGCTGATCTGACCTGCAACAACTGCCGCGATCGCGTCGGCAAGCACCCCGGGCACCTCGCCCCCGACCTCCGACGAGATTTTCGACGCTCTCGCAAACAGGTAATCACCCGCCAGAATGGCCACCTTGTTGCCCCAGGTCTTGTTTGCACTGGGCACTCCCCTTCTCAGATCTGCTTCATCGATCACGTCGTCGTGGTACAGGGTCGCCAGGTGAACCATCTCGATTGCGGCGGCGGTTACATCCACAGAAGGATTGGGCCCGTTACCCATGTGTGACGCCAGAACCGTGAGGGCCGGGCGAAGCCGCTTCCCGCCGGCCTTGGTGAGGTAAGTGGTGAATTCCGTAAGAAACGACGTCGCTCCGGCCGAGACCTCGACCATGATCTTCTCGACCCGTTCAAGATCGGGTTGAATGGGCTCCAGGGCGGCCCCCACCTCGTCACGTGACAGCGGTTCCACGGCTCTAGCCTATTGCCTTATGCCGATGTTCCAGGCGCCACCCCGACATCGCCCGAGGGCAACGGCTTGAAATGAGGGTGCTGGCGCTCCCGGTGGCGCTCAGGCCCCGCAAACCTGAAGGAGAACCTCGCGGTCACGGGGGCAGTCGAATTCCACCAACATCACCCTCTGCCACTGGCCAAGACCAAGAACCCCGTCGTGGATCGGGATGTATTCCGAAACCCGGCCGGCTAGCAACTGGCGGATATGCGCATGCGCATTGGGCATTTCGCCCTCGGTCAGGTTCTCGGTTCGAACGTCGAAATCGTCGTGCACGTAACGGTCAAGTTTGGGAACCAGGCGGCCGAGAGTCCGGTCGATGTCCGACAGCAGACCCGTCTCCTTCTCGTTGACCACGATGGCGCAGGTGGTGTGGGGTGAATAGACCAGCGCGTAGCCGTCCAAAATCCCCGAGTTCACCATGGCCTTCTCGACATCGGTTGTGATGTCGACTATGTCGAATTCCTTTCGGGTTCGAATTTGCAGTTTTTCCTTGTGTATTTTCACCGGCTCTCCTGTACTACCGCCCGCCGACTCCGGCCGGGAGCGGGAAACTAATGTCCTCTGAGGCGACTTCGACCTCCTCTATGTCGACGATCCCGTGGGACGCCAGATGCGCAATGACTCGCTCCACGAGAACCTCCGGTGTCGAGGCTCCGGAGGAGATTCCGATTGTTTCTGCATCCTCCAGCCACTGCGGATCAACCCCCTTTTCGTTCTCAACCAGAAATGCCCGGGCTCCATGCTCGACGGCGACCTCGACGAGGCGGTTCGAGTTGGAGGAATTCTTCGATCCAACCACCAGGACCAGGTCGGCCCGGCGAGATATCTCCTTTACAGCCGACTGGCGGTTCTGGCTGGCATAGCAGATGTCGTCTTTCGTGGGCGCCGAGATCCCCGGAAATTTGTTGCGCAGGGCCTGCACCACATCAAGAGTGTCGTCAACGGCAAGGGTCGTCTGGGAGATGAACGCAACGTTGCCCGGATCCTCGACTTCGATTTTCTCGACATCTTCCGGCCTCTCGACCACGATCGTACGCTCGGGTGCCTGCCCGGAGGTGCCCTCGACCTCCTCGTGGCCGACGTGGCCAATGAGGAAGATCGTTTTCCCCTTCTTCGCGAAACGGCGGGCCTCAACGTGCACCTTTGTCACAAGAGGGCAGGTGGCATCGATGAGGTTCAGCCCGCGAGCCCTGGCGTTGTCGTATACCTCAGGAGCCACTCCGTGTGCAGAAAGAACGCAAATAGACCCCTCCGGGACTTCCTGCTCACTCTCCACGAAGATGGCGCCCTTTGCCTCCAATTCACGCACCACGTGAAGGTTGTGAACGATCTGCTTGCGGACGTAGACGGGGGGGCCGTAGCGCTTCAGGGCGCCGTCGACGATTTGCACGGCTCGCTCAACCCCCGCGCACCAGCCCCTGGGCGAGGCGATCAAAATCCGCTTCTGACCCGACGTCATCAGACGGCCTCCCCGTCGCCGGCCCGGCTGCGGGAGACCTTGACGGCCTCCTCAATCACCGCGTCGACCATGCCGGCGGCAGGGACCCAACCGATTTGCTTGCCCTTGGAAAACAGCAGCCCGCGGCCCGGCCCGGCGGCGATTCCGACGTCCGCATCCCTGGCTTCGCCCGGGCCGTTGACCTCGCAGCCCATCACCGCCACCTGTACGGGGGGAAGGTCGAGTTTTTCGAGAGCATCCTGAACCTGCTTGGTGAGATCGAACACATCAAGCTCGGCCCGCCCGCAGGATGGGCAGGCCACCAGGTCCAGGCGGGCTTCCCGCAGGCCGACGGCCTCAAGGATGTGCTTGGCGACTTTGACCTCCTGAACCGGGTCCGCGGTCAGCGAGACGCGAATGGTGTCGCCGATGCCCTCCGCCAGCAGCGTTCCGATGCCTACGGAAGATTTCAGGGTTCCAAAGGGGGGCGGCCCCGCCTCGGTCACTCCCAGATGAAGAGGGTAGTCGACTGCCGCCGCCAGCTTTCGGTAAGCGGTGATCATCTCGGGGACCCTGTGGTGCTTGACGGAGATCTTTATCTGAGAAAAGCCCTCATCCTCAAGCTGTTTGACCTCTTCGAGGGCGCTTTCCACCAGGGCGTCGGGGGTCGGCCCTCCGTGCTTGTCGAGCAGGCGCTTTTCCAGCGACCCGGCGTTTACTCCGATGCGGATGGGAACCCCCCTGTCTGAAGCCTCCCGGGCCACGGTGGCGACCTGGCCGGGGTTACGAAGGTTTCCGGGGTTCAGGCGTAGGCCGTGGACGCCCGCTTCGAGGGCCATCAGGGCCAGCCTGTGAGAGAAGTGGATATCCGCGATGATAGGCACCCCCGCTTCCCGGACTATCTCGGGCAGGGCCCGGGCATCGCCCTCGTGAGGGACCGCTACGCGAACCAGATCCGCGCCCTGGGTGGCAAGGGCATGGGCCTGAACGAGCGTGGCCTGCACATCCTCGGTCTTGGTCGTGGTCATCGACTGGATGGAAACTGGGGCATCGCCGCCGATCTCCACCGCTCCGATGCTGATCTTCTTACAGGGCCTTCGCTCGAATTTAACGCTCACCGGTCTCACTTCTCGCCTGGTTTTGGGTTCAGTTTGTTCTTGCTTAACGTCTCAGTTTGTTCTTGCTTACCGTCTCAGTTTGTTCTTGCTTATGTCTCAATGCTTGCAGGGTCAAGAAAACTGAGCAACTGCTCAAAACGTCTGCTCAAATCCCAATCCAAAACTACCCGGTGGGGATGCGCCGAAGGTGAGTTTGTTGTGAAGAAATTGCGAAGCCGGAACGGCGGACATGCCCCACAAGCGGGCCCCGGGGGCGGGCAGGCCCGACAAGCGGGCCCGAGTCACGACCGGGCGGGTCTTTCCTCCAAAACCGCGCTGACGGTCAACCGCTCGTCTCCCCTGGCGATTTCAAGAGCGATCTTCTGGCCGGGCTTCCTTTTTAGCAGGGCGTCGAGCACGTCGTCAGTTGCGCTTACCTTCTTGCCCTCTGCCTCGACGATTACGTCGTTTACCCGCAGACCCGCCTCGTCGGCAGGCGAGCCGTCGACGATTTGCACGAGCAGCGCCCCCGCTCTGACCGATAGGTTTCGCTGGGAAGCGATTTCGGGGGAAATATCGGTCATTTCCACTCCGAGGTAGGGACGAACGACTTTCCCGGTAGACAACAGTTCGTCAACAAGCTTCCTCGCGGGACTGATGGCGATGGAAAAGCCGATGTTCTGGGCCGAGCCGGCAACGGCCGTGTTGACGCCGATCACATTGCCCGAGGAGTCCAGGAGCGGCCCGCCACTGTTGCCGGGGTTGATAGCCGCGTCGGTCTGGATCAGATTCCGCAGGACCGGCCCGTCGGGTGAGCTGATCGATCGGTCCAGCGCCGAGACGATCCCTTCCGTCACGGTTGGACCGCCCGGCAATGCAAGAGCATGTCCGACCGCGATTACCCGGTCACCGACGCGCATGGCACTCGAATCGCCGATGGGCGCCGGCTTCAGGTTTTCGGCATCGACCTTCAGGACCGCGAGATCGCTGCTGGGATCGGCGCCGATCACCTGAGCAGTCAAGGTCCGGCCGTCGGTAAGCGAGACCCTGACTTCTCTCGCGTTGTCCACGACATGGGAATTGGTAAGGATCTGCCCGCCGGCGTTAATTACTATCCCCGTGCCCGCTCCCTGGCGAGGCACTGGGTTGAAGAAGAAGTCGGTGCCGATAGAACGGCTGGAAATTGCGACCACCGAAGGCCTGATCTTGTCCACTATGGCGGCGATCGAGCCCGCCGGAGCGGGCACGGCCGGAGGCGACGCCTGCTGGGCCTGGGGGAGCCTGACACCGGAACCGGCTTCCTGATCGACGATAAGCTTGAAGCCGGCAATGCCGAGCGCGGCGCCGGCGACGGCGGCGATCAGGGCGACCACCGCTATCAGACCCAGCCCGGTCTTACGGGGCGCCGGTGGAGGGGGAGGACTCCAAGAAGGGGCGGGGTCCCGTGGACTGCTCCAGGGGTCGTCCTTCACGGTCGTGTCGCCCAAGTGATCGCTCATCGATTCAATCTTAGAGTCTGCCCCGAATTACCGTCTTCCGAATCACGGCATCAGGTTAAAAGATCCGGCTGAGAATTGGCTGAGAGCCGGATGGTGTTTTCTTGTGAGTGCGTTTTCTTGTGAGTGCGTTTCCTTGTGAGAAATTAGCCCCGCGCAAACGTTTAGGATTTTCGCATGGACGAACTCGCCTACCGGTTCTGCGCGCAATTAGTCAAGGGCCTGACGAAAATCATGGGATACCGTCTGATTATCGAGGAAAGCCACCACGTTCCGGCCCACGGCCCGGTCATACTGGCGATAAATCACGCCGGCTACACGGACTTCGCGTACTCATCCTGGAGCCCGGTCTTCGACCTGGGACGCTGGCCGCGCTTTTTGGCTAAGAAAGAAGTATTCGGCCACAAGGTTGCGGGGCCACTGCTCCGGAGCATGAAGCACATCCCCGTCGACCGCTCCGGCAACCCGGCCGCCGCAGTCCGGCTTGCGATAAAAGCCCTGAAGGCCGGCGAACTCGTTGCCACGCATCCGGAAGGAACGGTCAACCGTTCCTTCGTTCCCATGAGCGGCAAAACTGGAACCGTTAGAATCGCCCAGGCTGCGGGGGCGCCGATCATCCCCTGCGCGGTCTGGGGGGCCCACCGCATTGCGACCAAAGCGCATGCCCTCAATTTCCGGAGGCGCATCCCGATCATGGTGCGGTACGGGCCGCCGCTGGAATTGGAGCCCAGGGAGGATGCCCGGGCGGCGACCCAGCGGCTGATGAAAGCGATCAGGGACTTGCTTTCAGACCTCCAGGAGCGGTACCCCGAGAGCCCGAAGGACGAGGAAGACAAATGGTGGCTCCCGGCACATTTGGGCGGCACCGCGCCCACCTTTGAGCAGATCGTGACCGCCCAGGGGCACGCCGGTATCGATTAGGGGATCGCCCGGGGACCGTCCGGTGCCTCGGGGGAAAGGCCCATTTTCAGCGGGCGTAGAGTAGGACGCTATCAGCGGGCGTTGGAGTAGGGCTGTGTTTCAGCGGGGCGTTGGTGCAAAATGCAGCCTAGCCTCCGGATGCCGCAGCTTTCTCCCTGAGCCACTGCAGGTCGTCCATAACGCCTGGGAATGGTGTTTCAAGGATCACCACCGGGGCCCCCGAAGCCTCCACCATCGCCCAGATCACTTCTGGATCCATCCGTCCTTTCCCCACATTCGCGTGGCGGTCTGCACCCGTGCCGGGCGGATCCCTGGAATCGTTGCAGTGCAGCACGTCGATCTTGCCCACGATCTTCAGGACCCGGTCCACCACATCCACTAGGTCCTCCCCCGCTGCGTGAGCATGGCAGGTGTCGAAACAAAACCCAACCTCGAAGCCTTCGAGCTTCGCCCAGAGCTTTTCGATCTGATCGACGTACCGGGCCACTGCGTTGTCCCCTCCGGCGGTGTTCTCGATCAGGACCCGGGTGGGAAAAGACCTCTCCTCAAAGACTTTCCACCATCGAACCGGCCCCTCGGCGGCATCGTCTTCAGCATGACCCCCGTGCACGATTACGCCGGCAGCTCCGATTGCCGCCGCTGCATCGACGTTTTCCGCCAGCGTCTTGCGCGACGGGACCCGCACCCGCGGCGACGGATGGCAAACATTCAGCCGGTAGGGCGCGTGTACGTAGATCTCAACGGCGCTGTCGATCAGTCGCTGGGCGTCATCTCTGGGAGGGGGCTTTGTGAAGTTCTGGGGATCGCCGAGAAACATCTGGATGGCGTCGATGCCCAGATCCTCTGCGTCCTGAAGTGGATCCTCCCGCCCGACGTGAACACCGAATTTCATCCGGCCAGACTACTGCCCAGAATGCAGTTACCCGAGACTTGCTTTGAGGTGGTCGAGAGCCTCAAGGGCCATTGCGGCGGAAACCGTCCTCGAGGCCTTTTCCCCCGTTGCGAGGTAGCAATAGGTGAGGGTCATGTCCCCGGCCGGCTGGATGCCGAGCTTGACCAGCGCCGCTGCGTAAATTATCAACTGGTCCACCTCCGGCGTTTGCACCTTCCCCCCGGTCTTGAAGTCGACAATTTCGAGGCCGCCTTCGTCGGTTGTGTAAACCGCGTCGATTCGGCCCCTCACCAGGATTTTTCCAAGCTTCAAGACGAAGGGAACCTCGGCCATCGGTTCTCCGGAATCGAGCCGGGCAATCCGGCGGCTCTCGTAGCCCGATTCGCCGAAGGCCTTTTTCAGTGCCGCAATTTTCGACGGAGCCACCCCAGCGGCGGGTACATCGAGCGCCTCATCATCGGCAAGCCCGGTCAGGCCTCTCGCCTGTTCTTCTATCCAGCGGTGAACTTCGATTCCTATTCTCCGCGCTTCCGAAGGCAGTTCCAGGCGGGCCAACGGAGCACCCGCCGTTTCTGGGCCGTCTACGGCAGTCACCGCGGTGGTAACGGACATAGACGGCGCTGCGGAATCGGCCGGCCCGGCCGGAGTTAGGGTGCGTATCGCGGCCAGCGTCCGGCGGTGCTCTTTGAGCTTGCCGATTGCATCGGCTTTAGCCCCTTCATCCAGTTGTGCCAGCAGATCATCGGGGGAAATGGTCGATGAAAGAAGCCCGGCAAGGGCCCGGGGGTAGCCCTGGTTGATCTCGGGATAGATGGGTGGTTCCGCGGCCGCAGGCGGCCAGACCGCCCGCGCCTGTAGCTGCGCGGCAAGCGGGCTTTCCAGTGGCCTGTCGGCCTCTCCCAGGTTTTCCGTGCAGTCGCAGGCCTGCACCTCATCGAAAAAAATGGACGGGCCGCGCTCTTTGGTATGGCGCTCGTACCACCATGAGGCCGTGACGTACAGCCGCTGCTTCGCCCTCGTGAGCGCGACGTAGAAGAGCCGGCGCTCATCTTCCACCGCCCTCTGCTTGAGCTCTTCCGTAAAAGCAACCTTCTTCTTGGGCACCCTCTTCCCGTCGGCCCCTGCAACCCAAGGCAACGGAAGATGGTCGCTGTCCTCCCTGACTCCGTACGGTAGCTCGCTGTAGGTGGTGAGCGGATTGCTGGTGCGCTCGTCGGGAAACAAGGACTCGACCTTGACGCCGTCGTCGTTCATACGGGCCGCCACCCCCGGGACGAATACGACCTCGAATTCCAGCCCTTTGGCGCGGTGGACGGTGGTCAACTTCACCGAGTCGTCGGAGCTGGGAACCTGCATTTCGAACGTGTCGTCGGCTTCTTCAGCAGCGTCCAGATAGTCCAGGAACTCGCGGAGGGATGGATCGCCGGAAACCGGATCGAAGTCGGCGACTATGGCCAGGAACTGGTTCAGGTTTGCCAGCGCCGAGGCCGCGTCTTCGCGGGGACTGGCCATGAGACTGTCGCCGATTCCGGCCTCCCAGATGACCGTTTGAACAGTTTCCAGCAGCTTGCCGGCAGACTTCTCGCGCAAAGAGACAATCTCCAGCCGAAGGGCCTCAAGGCGGCCGGCGGTTTCCTCGTCGATCCCCTCGATCTCAGCGGCCCGGTCGAGGGTTTCGGCCAGAGAAAACGCGACGCCGTCGGGCTCAAGAACAGTCTCGTCGGCAACCGCGGTCTCGGAGCCCTGAAGCAACTCACGTTTGGCTTCGGTCAATTCGGCAGTATTGGCGGCCGCCCAGCGCGAGAGAAGCGCCAGGTC
>JBOGWH010000009.1:0-4404 GCA_050692975.1 Actinomycetota bacterium
CCGGCCTGGAGGGGGTCGCCACGATCGGCACGGCGGCCGGCGCCTTCAACGGGTTCCCTTTTGCCCAGGTCCCGATCGGCGCCAAGACCGGCACCGCCGAAATCCAGCAGGTCCCTCCCAAGCAGCCATACGCCTGGTTCGCGGCCTACGCCCCCGCTACCAGCCCGCAGTACGTCGTGGCCGTAATGCTTGAGGAAGCCGGCCACGGGGGCGAAACCGCTGCACCGGTCGCCCGGCGGATCCTCGAGGGAATCTTCGGGCTGCCGCTCTCGGAAATCGCACCGGCCGTGAGGACGGATTAGTGGGCCCATGGCGGTAAGCGGAGCTTCGGGACGTCTGGGCGTGGGCCAGCACTCCGCGGCGAGACTGTCGGCCAAGGCCCCGATCCGCCATCTAGACCCGATTTTGATTCCGGCGACGCTGCTGCTGACCATCGCCGGGTGTGTTGCGATCAAGTCCGCCTCGTCGAGGCTTCTTGAGGCCAAGGGCATCGATCCAAACTTCTACCTCAAGCGCCAACTCGTCTATTTCGTGCTTGCGTCCATCGTCTTTATCGTCACTCTGCTTTTCGACTACCGGCAGCTTCGAGATTTCGCTCCCCTTCTTTACGGGGCCGGCTTGCTCTTGCTGGCGGTGGTACTGACCCCCATTGGCCATCGCACCGCCGGCGCCCAGCGCTGGATCGACTTCGGGATCCTGCAGATACAGCCGGCCGAGATAATGAAGGTGATTCTGCTCGCGTCCCTGGCGACGGTGCTTTCCAGGGAAGGCGCCGGGGAGGGGCTCGACCAGGTGACGAGAGCAATGGTGATGGTGGGGATTCCGGGATTGGCCGTCTTTGTTCAACCCGACCTCGGTTCGGTAATGGTGCTGTTCGCCGTTGCTTTCGGGATGCTGGTGGTCGCCGGAATCCGTGCTCGCTGGCTGGTGGCCGTATTGCTCAGCGGGGTAATCCTGATGGGCATGGGGGTTCAGGTGGGCCTATTGAAGCCCTACCAGGTAGCTCGCCTGACTTCGTTCCTGGATACGCGGGCCGATCCGCAAAGGACCGGCTACAACCTCTCTCAGTCCAAGATTGCAATAGCCTCGGGGGGTTGGACCGGAAAGGGGATTGGGGAAGGAACGCAGACGAACCTGTCGTATGTTCCCGAGCAGCACACCGACTTCATCTTCACTGCCATCGGCGAGGAGCAGGGTTTTATCGGAGGCCTCACGGTAGTGGGACTGTTTGCTGCACTGATGTGGCGTTCTCTTCGGATTGCCGCGCTATCCAAAGACCGGCTGGGTACTCTTTTGGCTGTGGGGGTTGCGTCGATGATTGCATTTCAACTTTTTGTAAACATTGGGATGACCGTCGGCATTATGCCGATTACCGGCATCCCGCTGCCGTTTGTTTCCTATGGAGGTTCGTCTCTGATCGCAAGTTACTTCGCGGTCGGGCTGCTGATGAACATCCACATGCGGCGGTTCACTTAAATGACACCGGCGAGCAGGTCTCCCGGTGGGAGAGGTTTTGACAATGCCCGAGGACTTGAGCGACGAAGCCGGGGGGACGGTAGCCCCGGCGAGAGTCGTCCGCAGAAGAAGGAAAAGGGCTCCGTCTAACGGGGCCGGAGACCAAACAGACAAACAGGACGGCTCCGCGGTAGCGGAACCGGCTCCGCCGAGCCCATCACCCGACGGCGAAATTCCGGCCCGCCGGCCCAGGCGCCGCCGTAATGGACCGGCGAGGGAGGCGGGCGTTGCGGAAGTGCCGGCTGCGGAAGCTGCCGCGGACGCGCCTGCGGCCAGGGCTCAGCAGCGGAGGCAACCGCGCAAGCGCCCGCGGGTGTCTCACCGGCCACCGCCGGGGCCGGTTCCCAAGTCCGGCGAGCTGTCGATGCTGATCACCGCCTCGGGAGACCGCAGCCAGGTTGCCCTGATGGACGGCAGGGAGCTGATCCAGCATCTGGTGACCCATGCCGAGGACCGTTCGATCGCAGGGAACATCTATCTCGGAAGGGTCCAGAACGTCCTTCCCGGAATGGAGGCCGCGTTTCTGGACATCGGCGAGGACAAAAACGCGATTCTGTATGCCGGGGAAGTCAGCTTCGACGAGGAGATCGAGGGCCCGGCTCCACGCATCGAGGCCATCTTGAAGTCCGGCCAGGCCGTTTTGGCCCAGGTCACCAAGGACCCGATCGGCTCCAAGGGGGCCCGGCTTACCACCGAGGTTTCGGTCGCGGGGAGGTATCTCGTCCTCGTCCCCAATGCGGGCTCGCTGGGGATAAGCCGCCGGCTCCCGGACAACGAACGCCGGAGGCTGCGCGAGCTCGCCGTGCGTATTCGTCCCGAGGGCCACGGCCTCATCGTGCGGACCGCCGCCGAGGGGGTCAGCGAGGAGGACCTCACGCGGGATATTGAAAGGCTTGATCGAATCTGGAAGGACATCGATCGCAAGCGCCAGCGGGTCAAGCCACCGAAGCTGATCCATTCCGAGCCCAACATGGTGATCAGGGCCGTGCGGGACCTGTTTACCGCCGACGTCACCAAGGTGGTTGTCGAGGACAGGGCCATCTACGACGAGCTGAAGGAATACATCGAAGAGGTCACTCCCTCGCTTGCCGAGCGCCTCGAATTGTACGAAGCGGAAACCCCGCTCTTCGAGAAGCACCAGGTCACGGAGCAGCTTCGCAAGGCGGTTGACCGCAAAGTCTGGCTGAAGTCCGGAGGCCACATCGTGATCGACCGGGCCGAAGCCCTCACCGTGGTCGACGTCAACACCGGTCGCTTCGTGGGCAAGTCGAACCTGGAGCAGACCGTGCTTCAAACCAACCTCGAAGCCGCAAGAGAGATAGCCAAGCAGCTGCGGCTGAGGGACATCGGCGGAATCATCGTCATCGATTTCATCGATATGGCGATCCACCGCAACAGGGGAGAGGTGGTACGTGTATTCAACGACGCCCTGGCCAGGGACAGGACCCGGACGCAGGTTTTCGGCATCTCGGACCTGGGGCTTCTCCAGATGACCCGCAAGCGGGTCTCCGAGGGGCTGTTGGAGGCTTTTTCGGAGATCTGTCCCAATTGCGAGGGCCGGGGCATCATCCTTCAGGACCTGGATGGTCCCGTTGCGGGGGTGGCGGCGCCTGCCGGGCCGCCCTCGGGCGAGGACGAACCACCTGCGGAAATGGATTCCCAAGTAGAAGGTGCTCCAGGCGATGATCCGCAGGCATAGCCTCGGGGTCAGGGGCGGGGCAACCCCAACTAAGGTAGCTTAGAGGCCCATGTACGCAATCATCAAGACCGGCGGAAAGCAATACAAGGTCGCCCCCGGCGACGTGCTCGAGGTCGAGCACCTCAAGGGTGAGACGGCTTCCTTTGCCCCGATCCTCGTGGTCACCGACGACGGCAAGACGCTGTCGTCCAGCGACGATCTGAAGTCATACCAGGTCGACGCCAAAGTGCTCGGCGAGACCAAAGGCGAGAAGCTCACGGTCTTCAAATACCGCAACAAGAGCGGCTACGCCTCCAAAACCGGCCACCGCCAGCGGTACACGCAGATTGAGATCACCGGCATCGGCGGGGGGTCAAAGTCTCCACAGGCCTCCCCGGCCAAAAAGCAGGAAGAGCAGGCTGAGCCGTCCGCGGCCGAAGCCAACGGTTAGGCGGAGAAAGCATTGGTAGACTGGATGAACTATGGCTCATAAAAAGGGCGCTTCCGCATCCCGCAACGGTCGTGACTCTAACGCCCAGCGGCTCGGCGTCAAAGTCTTCGCAGGGCAGGTGGTGACCGGCGGGTCGATCCTGGTGCGCCAGCGCGGCACCCGCATCCACCCGGGAAACCTGGTCGGCAAAGGCAAGGACGACACTCTGTATGCCCGCGCCGCAGGGACGGTCCGATACCATTCGAGGGCCGGACGCAAACTCGTAAGCATCACCCCCCCGCAGTAGCCGGGGCCGCCCGCCGGCGGCAGGAAGTCCGACAGCAAGAGCCACACGTCTTCCTGAATAATCCGTTGTCCCTTAACCTTTAGGCATGTTCGTCGATGAGGTTCGAATTATCGTGTCCTCCGGTAAGGGGGGCGACGGGTCCCTTTCGTTCCGTAAGGAGAAGTACCGTCCCAAAGGGCCCCCCGACGGGGGCAACGGGGGCCGCGGGGGCTCGGTGGTGCTGGTCGCGGACCCTTCGGTCGGAACTCTGTGGCATTTGAAGGATCATCCCGACCAGAAAGCGAAACCCGGCGGGAAGGGCCGCAAGAACAACCAGCAGGGCAAAGATGCCGATGACCTCCTGCTGCCGGTTCCGGTAGGCACGACGGTGGTCGACCACGACGGTAGGCTTCTCGCCGACCTGGCCGCCATAGGCGACCGGGTTACCGTCGCGAAAGGCGGCCGGGGGGGCCGGGGCAACGCCTCTTTCAAGAC
>JBOGWH010000010.1:0-14137 GCA_050692975.1 Actinomycetota bacterium
ATCTGGAACTCCTGGAGGACCAGGACGCCGAAAATCTCAATGCTGAGCAGCGCGACACGATCGCGGTCATAGACCGTAATACGAGCCGGCTGCTCAATCTCATCGAGAATCTGCTGACCCTCAGCGGCATCGAGCAGAAGGCGTTTTCTCTTAACAAGACTCCTACCGACCTTGCCGCGCTGATGGAAGGTGTCAAGGACACCGTCTTCCTGATGGCATCCGGCCGCAGCCTCGAAGTTGAATTCTCCATCGACGACGACATCGGCCTCGCCCTCGTCGACCGCGAGCAGATCGACCGGGCGCTTCTCAACCTCGTCACCAATGCCATCAAGTTCACGCCGGCAGGAGGCGAGATAGTGGTTTCGGCCCGCCGCGACGGAGAGGACATCAAATTTACGGTCGCCGACACCGGGTTCGGCATCCCCGGCGAAGATCAAGAAAAACTCTTCAGCCGGTTCTTTAGGTCATCGGTTTCCAACGACCTTGCCATTCAGGGCACGGGCCTGGGATTGGTGATAGTCAAGACGATTGTCGAAGCCCACGGAGGGGCGATTCAGCTCAACTCCCGCCCGGGCGAGGGCACGACCGTAACGTTTTCCATCCCCGCCGCACTACCCGAGACAATTGTTTTGGCGGATCCTGCAGAGGAACGGGTCTCAGAAAAGGGTTCCGCACCGAATTCGACCGCTGCTTAGCTGGCGGCCTCAGGCCTTTGCTTTAACAGGCTCTTCTGCTTCGGGGAGTTCGCTCTCCTCGGGACGGGCAGGCAGCGATGCACCGATCTTGTTGGCCAAGTCGACAACTCTGGCGGCGTAGCCGGCTTCATTGTCGTACCAGGCGAGCACCTTGGCCTGGGTTCCCGGACCCCTTCTCGTCGACGCCAGGTCCACGACCGCCGAGTGAGTGTCGCCGGCGAAGTCGCTTGAAACCAGCGGCTCCTCGGTTGCACCGAGCACACTCGCCATCGGCCCCTCGGCAGCGTCCTTAAAGGCGGCGTTGATCTCCTCCACCGTCGTACCGCGCTCCAGAGTCACGCTGAGATCTACCAGTGAAACGTCCGGAACGGGAACCCTCACGGCGATGCCCACCACCCTTCCGGTCAGTTCCGGCATCACCTTGTCGATGGCCTTGGCGGCCCCGGTCTTGGTTGGGGTCATGTTCAGCGTGGCGGCTCGGGCCCGCCGGAGGTCCTTGTGAGTTCCGTCCAGCAGCTCCTGGTCGCGTGTAAAAGCGTGGATGGTTGTCATGATCGCCCCCTCCACACCGAACTGCTCATGGAGCACCTTGAGCATGGGGGCAAGACAGTTGGTGGTGCAGGAGGCAGCCGAGATGATGCGGTGACGGTCGGGGTCGTAAACATCGTCGTTTACTCCCACGACGATGGTGGCGTCCTCGTACTTGGCGGGGGCCGTTATCAGTACTTTGGAAGCGCCGGCCTTAAGATGCTTCGCCGCCGCCTCTCGCTGCGTAAAGACACCCGTTGCCTCGATCACGACATCTACCCCAAAGGCGTGCCAGGGGCAAAGCAGCGGGTCGCGCTGGTCGGTGATCCTGATGGGGCGGCCGTCGACGATCAGGTGCTGGGCGTCGTGATCCACCTTGCCGGAGTAGCGGCCGAAGACCGAGTCGTACTTGAACAGATGCTGGCAAATGTCCGGTGTGGTCCGGGAAGAGTTGATGGCAACGACCTCAAGGTCGGGCTGACCCAGGGCAATCTGGCGAAGTACCTGCCGGCCGATTCGACCAAACCCGTTGATTGCTATCCGAACTGTCAAGTGATTCCTCCTATTTGTCTTGCGAACCGATCTTCTGCCGTAAGTATGCCTGTCGGATCAAGTCCCGGGGTGTTCACGCACCCTACCCCGCTGCGCAGGACTTGAGTCCTTGATGATTTTCCCCAAAAACCCATAAGAGGTAAACCAGCCCAGCCTCCGCCGCGCAGAAGCGCGCCCTAGGTCCCTTCGAACTCAGGCCATGCCGTTTCAAGGGCCCTCTGGGCCGCCTTGATGTCTTCCACCGCCTTTTCGACCGTCGGCAGGACCGGGGCCACCTTATCCAGCTCGATTAGCGATATCACCTTCCGGATCGGAGACATTTCGCTCATGACCAGGCGCAACTGCTGCCGGTGCGCCTTAAGACGCGAAGCCAGCTGAAACAGGACCTGGATTCCGGCGCTGTCGATATAGAGCATCTTCGACATATCCAGAACGACTCCGAGGTCCTGGTTGCCGACCGCGGCGCTCAACGATTCACTCACCCCTTCGACGCTGTCGACATCCAGCTCGGGGTTCAGCTCGAGCACGCAAATATTGCCGCTGTCGGCGGACGTTATGGGTCCCGGGGGCCCCGAACCGTCCCCGGAACCTTTGAGAGCTGCTCCGAGCGTGCGCCGCAGACGTACTTCCGTTCCCTTACGGGTCGTGACCACATCGATCGTGTCGGTGAGGGAATTCATAAGCGTAAACCCCCGGCCCCGGTCGTCCTTGCGCCTTTGACGCCAGCTGCCGAAGTCGCGAACGATGATGGTTACCGTCCCCTCCCCGGCATGCGCCTCCAATTCAACCGAGCCCCCCGACGGCCCGTAGGCATGCTCCAGAACGTTGGTCAGGGCCTCCCCCGCCGCAAGCACCAGGTCGTCGGCCTCGTCCTCATCGGCTCCGTGCCGTTCAAGCCACTTGCTCAGCGCCCGCCTGGCCAGGCTGAGCACTTTTCCATCGGCCTCCAGCTCGATGTGGAAACTGCCGGACGGCAGCGGATCCAGCCTGACCGCAAGAACGGCAACGTCGTCCTTCGGCGCCTCGGCCCCTAGGCCGCCTATCAATGCGTGGTCGCATAGAGAGTCGATGTCACCGGAATGATCCTTGACCGACGCCTGCAGCCTGCTCATCCCTTCGTCGATGCCGGCTCCCCGGCGTTCCACCAGGCCGTCGGTGTAAAGAAGCAGCGTGGAGCCCGGCTCGAGGATGATGGTCGCCGCCTTCACGGCGCGCCCCGAAACACCGAGCGGCGCCGAGGTATCCAGCTCAACGTAGCTCGATTCCCCTTCCGGCTTTACCACCAGCGGCGGCGGGTGGCCGGCCGAGGACATGCTTATCGTATTGGCCACCGGGTCGAGTACCGCGTACAGAGCCGTTGCCATCTCCGCCGCGTCGAGGGTTTGAACGAGGCGGTTCAGGCGCTCAATCACCTGAGAGGTAGAGCTGGAATCGAGAGCATAAGCACGCAGCGCGGTCCTAAGCTGACCCATGGAGGCCGCGGCCCGCAACCCGCGCCCGACCACATCTCCGATCGCAAGGGCCACCTGGCCGTTGGCGAGCGGGAAGACGTCGTACCAGTCGCCGCCCACGTCCAAGCCATCTGCTCCGGGCAGGTACCTCGCGGCCACCGCCACTCCGGGTATCTCGGGAAGTCGCTCGGGCAAGAGGCTGCGCTGCAGGGTTTCGGCAATACGCCTTTCGCTCTCGAGCCGCTGCTCCGTGGATGCCAGCTGGGCACTTCTTTCCGCCACCCGGCGCTGAAGCTTCTCCGCCGCTTCCTTGAGGGCTTCATTTGCCCTCGCCCGCTCCTTGGTGATGGCGGCTGCAACGAGGGAGGTCAGCGCGGCGCCTGCGTTGAAGACCTGGAGACTCAGCATGGCCTCCAGCAACCCCCGCCCCTCAAACGGCCCCGCCTGGTTTACCGCTGCCGCTATCGCCGCAGCGGCGGATATCAAAGCGGCGCCTGATCCCCCGAGCGATCCGAAGCGAACGCCGGCCCACACCAGCAGCGGAAACAGCAGGTATTCAAGGGGAAGGGGCCCCCAGAAGACCCATACTGCCAGCGCGGCAACGGCGGCCAGGAGAAACAGACCCTCGCCGGCCCGGACCCAGGATAGGGCCGGCCTTCCGAAGCGGATGCTGAAAAGGAGCGGTGCAAACAGCAAAACCCCGGTGGCGTCCCCTGCCCACCACACCGCCCAGGTGGCGGGGTAATCTGCCGGCTCGATAATCGAGGAGAGCAGAAGCGCCGAGGTCCCGAAGGTAGCGCTGACCGTCATGGCCAGCAAGGCGCCCAGCGAGACTATCGAAACTGCATCCTTTAGGCGGTCCATTTCCGGCCTGAAACCCGCCCTTTCTAGGAGGGCGGCCGCCAGAAGGGGGGCAAAGGTGTTGCCGGCCGCTATGGCTACCGCAGCGCCGAAGGGGACGCGGGGCATGTTTACCAGGAATGCGGCGACGGTTACGGCGGGCCAGACTGCCCTCCCCAGCAACAGGAACCCCACCAGTGCGATGCCCGTCGGGGGCCATACCGGCGAAACGATCCCACCTACCAGGGAAACCTTGAGGCTGAAGAACGCCGCAAGCCAGTAAGCGACGCCCACCGCCAGGGCGGCGGCCGGACGCGGCAGATTCTTCCCCCGAATCGGAATCCGGACTGAAGGTGTCAATCGACCGCCAAAATGTTACTTCACGCAGGCGGCCTTCCGCCGTAGTGCTACAAAGGGCTCCGCGAAAAAATCGCCGTTTTTGTCTCCCCCGGGCGCACCATAGGCGCCCCCGGACTTAGTCTGCGGGTGCGAACGGATCCGTCAGATCGGCGGATCTTTCGGGAATGCTGAGAGCCGGCGGAGCCAGCGGAGAAGCCGCCTGCTCCATCTGCTTCCTGACGGGCTTGGAAACCGGCGCCTGACGCCTCTCCCACAGCCACCTGTTCAGGACGTCGCCGACGTCGGCTCTAACCATTCCCGTCACTCCCTTCATCATTTGTTGCCCCACCGCAACCACCTTTCCCCGACCCCCAGTTCTCGGGCCCACAGCAGTCCGAGTACCCGTCCGTGAGTATAGACCCGGGAACCAAACTTGACTAGACCCTTTTTGGGGAATTGCACAATTTTTTTCACGCGGTGGGTGGAGCGCGGGGCCGGTTCCTTGCGGGGGTAAAGCGGGAATCGAAGCTAGACCGAAATCCCCAAAATGGAGCTGGCCACCCGCCCGACCGAGAAGGTAATCACCGCCACGCCGAGACCGAGAGCCACCATCTGCCCGAAACGGCGGAGATAAGAGACTTCCTGGACGACCGCGGAGTAATACGAGAACGCGGCGATAACCGTCAGGGCGATTATCCACGATGTGGCAAGTGCGAGGGTCCTGGCCGTCGTGACGAAGAAGGGGAATATGAGGGCCATCACCACGACGATGTAGGCGCCGCCGGTTATCGCCGCGGCTTTGCCGGGGTTCACCCGCTCATCGTCCTCGGCACTCATTCCCTCGGACAGGAAGTTCGATGCCGCCATGGATAATGCCGCGGCGATCCCGATAATCAGGCCCGTAAACCCGATCAGGCGGGTGTCGGCGATCGAGGAAACCAACCCGGTCAGGGCGCCCGTAAGCTCGACGAGAGCATCGTTGAGGCCGAGCACCGCCGCGCCGAGATACGCGACCCGCTGATCGGCGAATTGCTCCCCGATGCTTCTCTCATGCTCTCGTTCCTCTTCGATGATCCTGCCGAGCTGATCCTCGGATTGGGAGTCCAGGAGTCCCGTCTCAAGGATTTCCTCGTACTTCGCGATGGTTGCTTGCTCATTTCGCTCCAGACGACGAACGGTAAACACCGGACCGAGCAGCCGGGCCCCGGCCAGTCCGGCCCAGAAACGAAACCGGCCGGGCCTGATTTTCTCCGGGTCGATTCCGGCAAGCCCCGCCCAGAACTGCAGGTGCCGGTTTTCTTGGGCGGCAAGCGCTTCGAAGAACTCGGCGTTGGGATTTCCGGGCTTCGCCGCCAAAGCCGAGTAAAGGCGCAGGTCCAGGGCCTCGTCGGCAGCCTGTTTGCTGAAAAACTGCCCGTCGCCCGCGGAACCGGCGGGGCTGTTAGTCCCTGCCTCGCTCGACACGCGTTTAGTTTCCTTCGGCGCCTTTTTCTATGGCCGCTTCCCCTGCAGGGCCCTCAAGGGCAAGCCCCGCCCTCAGTTGTTCGAGCCGCTGCATGCCTTCGGCGTCCATGCTGGCTTTCTCCACTTCCAGCATCTTGGCCTCGACGGTGTCCGCACGAAGCTCCGCGTGGCCGAGAGCCCGCGCATACCGGGATTCGATCTTCTGTCGCACCTCCTCCAGCGACGGGACGTCACCGGGGGTGCTCAGCTCCCCGACCGATTTCATCGCTTCGTTCATACGCTCCTGCATCTTGGTGTGCTCGATCTGAGAAAGCATCTTGGAGCGCTCGGCGAGACGTTTTTGCAGCAGCATCGCATTGTCCTCAACCGCCCTTTTGGCCTGTTCCGCGGATTCGATCGCGGCATCGTGAAGCGACTTGAGGTCCTTCATGGCCGTTTCCGTTGCCACCAGCTTGACGGCAAAGGCCTGGGCCGCCTTCTCATACGAGTCGGCCTTGGAGGTATCCCCGCCGTTTTTCGCCTGGTCGGCGAGGACCAACGCTTGGCGGGCCGAGCTTTGTAGCTTCTCGACCTCCTCCATGGATCTGCCGAGCTTTATTTCAAGCTCCCGTCGGTTCCCCAGCACCGATGCCGCCTGCTGCGAAAGCAGAGCGTGCTGGCGCTTCGCTTCGTTGATCGCCTGTTCGATCTGGACCTTAGGGTCGGCTATCTCGTCCAGTTTTCCGGTGAGCGCCGCGACCAGGTATTTCCAGGCTCTCGTCATGAGGTTCAACACGTCCGCCTCGCTTTCATTTCCGGGGAAGCCGCCCGCGGCCTCCCGATCCGGTCGAAGTTCTTCGGTTACGCCTTGCTCTATCCTGCTGCATCGGTTCCGCAAACGCATCTCCGGACGGTGCATCGCTCGCAAAGGCACTGAGAGCCCGCCTGCTGAGTTCCTCGGTCTCCACCAGTCCGGCTCGCAGGCCTTCAATCTCGTCCGCCAGGGCCTCGGCTCGGTGTTCGCCCTCCATTGCCGAGACTCCCGTCTCCTTCAGCGCCGAGATCTCCGCCAGCCCGGCCACCAACGCCTCCAGGCCCAGGGTCCCCGACTCCATCTTGGCCATCAAAGTAGCCCTCGCATTTCCCAAACGCTGGTGGACCTCCAGCTGTTTGCGGACCGAATCCAGCGACCGCCCCACCTCCGAGCGCAGCTCGGCCGACCCGGCCGCATCCACGTCGGCGGCCAGCCTCTGTTCCTCGGCTGCGAGCGCCGCCGCGTTGATTTTTTTCAGGGCGGCATCGACGCTTCCCACCTGCCGCGAGAGCCGGCGCATTGTCTCGACTACGGTCGTTGCTTTGCCGGCGATCGATTTGGCCCGCTCCCCCAACGGGCCGGCCCCCAGGTCGGTTGCCATCTTCCCGAGGGAGGCAACCGCGGACTCGGCCCGGCGGATCCAGCGGCCAACCCGCCGGTCGGAGCTTTCAGGCCCTGTGGAAGCAGATCCCCGGTTGATGATGGCTCCGGCGGCGGCCTTTACCCCCAGGACTATCCCTCCTATCCCGACCGCCGCGGCGACCGGGACGCCGACGGCCCAGGCAAAGCCTCCGGCCAGCCCGGCGGCGACCAGCGCCCACGGGTCCCTCAGCTCCTCGGCCGCCCCCATCAGAAGTTCGAGATGACTGCGGTGAAAACTTTGTCGATAGAGGCAGGGTCCGAAGCGTTGTAGGCCGCGGCCCTCGATGCTTCCGCGATCCTCTCAAGGGTGGAAATGTCGGCGTTTTCTCCGTAGCCGATGGTGAAGACGCGCACGGTCGTCTCCTCACCCTCGGACCGCAGCGAGCGGATCAGCCCGTTGAGGTCGGTATCGGAGGGATATTCGTTGCGCCCATCGGTCAGCAGCACGACCGCGTTGATGCGCGACGGATCCCGATCCTCCTGCATCTCCTTCACGGCGGCGCGGGTGGTGGCGTAAAGGGCCGTACCCGACCGGGGGACCAGCCCCGAGATCCTCTGCTTGACCAAAGCGATCCGGTCGGCCACCTTCGACATCGGGACCAGCTCCAGATAGGGAGTATTTTTCTCAAGCTCGGATGAGAAGATCCACAGTGCCAGTTCGTCGTCGGGGGCCAACTGGTCCAGCGCCCTGGCCGCGGCCGCTTTGGCGAGTTCGAGCTTGGTCGACCCGGAGTTCGGCACCGCTTCCCCCATGGAGCCGGAAACGTCGATTACCACCATTACCCTTGCCCTCTTGCGGAGGTCCGCCCAGGACTTCTGCAGTTTGTCGAGAACCGGCGGAGCCGGCGGAGCGATCACTTGCTCCGGCTGTTTGGGCAGCAGCCCGTTGGCCTGGCGGATTTCACCGCCCGAGGCACCTTTGTAGTCTCTGAAGGCTGCCTTTTTGAACCGCTGCTGGGACGCGGCGGTCTGCAGAAATTCCAGGAAATCCTGGGCCGCCGCCTTCTTGGCCGCGTTTACCCAGGGGGCATTGAGAACCACGTAGGGATGGTCCGAAAGCAGGGTTCCTTCCTTCGGATAGATCGCGGCCAGCGGGATCTTCGGCGGGGCATGGCGGCCGAGCGTGGCGGGATCGCCGGTGGGGTTGCCCTTGTTGTAATCCCACACCGACTTCTCCTCGACGGTGACCGCGGAAATGTAGCTGAGACCCACTCCGCGATCGTCGGCCTTTTGAAGGTTCTCCAGGAAGGTGAGCGTGATGTCGCCGTAGTGGACTACGGAAGATTCAACACCCTTCACAAACTCGACGACCTTGGGATCGGTGAGGTCGCCCTCGGTCAGGTCCGTCGAGCGGGAGGTGGCGGCGTAGTAGGCCCCCACCGTAGCGTGAAGCCCCGAGGTGGAAAAGTTGGGATTGGTCTTTCCGAGCCGAAAGCTTCCCCACTCCGGATGGTTGAACTTTCCCCAGCCCGCCGGGTCCCTGGCCAGCGACAGGATGTCCGACCAGCCGATAGCCTTGTCGGGCCAGCCGAGCGCCTGGGCCATCGGGCGGGGCATGGCGATAACCAATGGGCTCTGCGCCGCTTTCGGAATCTGAGCGGGTACCAAGTCGGGAGCGTCGCGGGCGGCAAGCCGCTGCCGCAGGATGACGACCCAGGTCGATGCGGCGGGTGACCATACGTCCGGCCTGGGCCCATCGACCGCCGCGTTCCAGCCGCGGGCAAGTGCCTCGGCCGCTCCGCCGGAGGCCTTCGACGCAACACTGACATCTACACAGCGACCGCGTACTTCCGGATTGCCCTTTTCGTAGTCGGCCGCTATCTGCGAGAGCAGCGCGGCCTTTTCCGATGAAGCTGCGATCGTGACGCCGGTGCATGCGGCCCGGGGGGCGGCAGTCTGTTGCGCGGTTTCGAGCGGGCTCGGCCCGCCCGTCTCGTTGTTGCTTACCGAGCGAACGACCAGGATCGCAACGATTCCGGCTATCACCGCTGCAACCAGCGGTGCTCTGCTGCGCGGACGTGACTCGGCCATCAAACCAGGATAAGGCCATCGGCGCGGCAATCCGCCGATGAAGGCGAGAGCCGCTAACCCAGCCGGTTGCGCAGGTCGTCCAGCTCCGTCCAGAGCACGGCGGGCAGCCGCTCGCCGAGATTTTGGAAATGCTCTTCGATGGAGCCGATTTCCTGTTTCCAGTCCTCCGGCTCAACCGATGTAAGCGTCTTCAGGTCCGCCTCTGCGACGTCCAGGCCTTCGGTGTTCAACGACCCGGCTGCCGGGACGAGCCCCAGGGGCGTCTCAACCCCTTCGGCCTTGCCGGTCACTCGATCGCAGATCCAGGCCAACACCCGGCTGTTCTCCCCAAAGCCCGGCCAAAGGAACTTGCCTTCGGGACTTTTCCTGAACCAGTTGACGAGGAACAATTTCGGAAGCTTTTCCGGATCGGCTTTCGCCCCGATTTTCAGCCAGTGCGCGAGGTAGTCGGCCATGTTGTAGCCGCAGAAGGGAAGCATCGCGAAGGGGTCGCGCCTGACGTTGCCCACCGCACCGGCCTGGGCCGCGGTGGTTTCCGAAGCCATGATCGAACCGAGGAACACGCCGTGCTCCCAGTCGGGCGCCTCGGTCACGAGAGGAACGTGAGTGCTGCGGCGGCCTCCGAACAAGATTGCCGAGATCGGCACTCCTGCCGGGTCCTCCCACTCCGGGGCTATCACCGGGCACTGGCCGGCCGGCGCCGTGAACCTGGCGTTGGGATGCGCGGCCGGGGTTTCGCTGCCCGGGCTCCAGCGGTTGCGGCGCCAGTCGGTCAACTCCCCGGGGGGCTCGCCGGTCATTCCCTCCCACCAGACATCGTCGTCGTCGGTCAGCCCGGTGTTGGTGAACAGGCAGTTGCTCTCAAGCGTTCGCATCGCATTGAAGTTGGTCTTGTCGGAAGTGCCCGGCGCCACTCCAAAGAACCCGGTTTCCGGATTGATGGCGTGCAGACGACCATCTTCGGAGAACTTCATCCAGCAGATATCGTCGCCCAGAGTCTCGACCTTCCAGCCGGGAAGGGTCGGAACAAGCATGGCCAGGTTCGTCTTACCGCACGCCGAAGGGAAGGCGCCTGCGACATACTGGACGTCGCCCTGGGGAGAGGTGACCTTGACTATCAGCATATGCTCGGCGAGCCAACCCTCATCCCTGGCCATGACCGACGCGATGCGAAGAGCAAAGCATTTCTTTCCGAGCAGCGCGTTGCCGCCGTACCCGGAGCCGTAAGACCAGATCTCCCGCGTCTCGGGAAAATGGACGATGTATTTCTGGTCGGGGTTGCAGGGCCAGGATGAGTCGGCCTGCCCGGGCTCGAGCGGAGCCCCCACCGAGTGAACGCAGGGGACGAAGTGGCCGTCGTCGCCGAGCACGTCGAGGGCCCCCTTGCCCATCCGGGTCATGATCCGCATGTTGACCGCCACATAGGGCGAGTCGCTGAGCTCAACGCCGATGTGTGAGATTGGCGAGCCCAGTGGGCCCATCGAGAAGGGAACCACATACATGGTGCGGCCCTTCATGCAACCGGTGAACAGGCCGTTTAGCGTCTCGCGCATTTCCCCCGGCTCCCGCCAGTTGTTCGTCGGGCCGACGTCCTGCTGGGCCGGAGAACAGATGAAGGTTCGGTCTTCCACCCGGGCGACGTCGCCGGGGTCGGAGGTCGCCCAGTAACTGTTCGGCCTTTTGGCGTCGTCCAGCCTCTTGAAGGTCCCGGCCTCCACCAGCTGCCCGCAGAGGCGGTCGTACTCCTCCGCGGATCCGTCGCACCAGTGCACGGCGTCGGGAGTGGTAAGCGCGGCCATCTCCTCCACCCATTTGAGCAGAGCGGCGTTGCGCGTCAGGTCGGTCGAAGTATCAATCATTCACGGTTCTCCAAGCAGAGCAACCTTGGCCGGCCCGGGGAGCCCACGGACCTACAAGAGGATAGGCTGTAAGAGCCATGTGTCGCAACATCCGGACTCTTTTCAATTTCGACCCTCCGGCGACCCCGGAAGAAATCCGCGACGCCTCCCTGCAGTTTGTGAGGAAGCTTTCCGGGTTCACGAAGCCTTCGCACGCCAACGAGAAACCCTTTGAGCGGGCGGTGGAAGAGGTTTCCGCCGCAGCCGAGAGGCTTCTGGATTCTCTCGTAACCAACGCCCCGGCCAAGGATAGAGATACCGAAGCGGTGCGGGCCAAGGAAAGGGCGGCTCGCCGGTACGGGACCTGAGGCGCGGGTGAGCCTGCACATCCAGCACATCGCCGTCAATATCGCCTCCGAGGAGCAACTGTCCGAAGCGGAGGCCTTTTACACAATGCTGGGAGGGATCCCCCTGAAGCGCCCGCCGGTGCTCGAGGCCGACACGCCCGGCGGCTGGCTGGGCTTCGGCGATACCCAGCTGCACCTTCTGGTGGGCAAACCGCTGCCAGAAGGCGCTCACTTCGCCCTGCACCTGGGCGAACGCTACGACGAGATTGTCGAGGCCGCCAGGAAGGCCGGCGCATTCAAGCGGCAGGCCCGGCCTATGTGGGGCGCCCGCCGGTGCTTTGTGACCGACCCATCGGGGAACCTGATCGAGCTTTTCGAGTCCCCGCCCCCGTCGGAGCCTTCCGGTGACCTCGGTTAGTAGGATTAAGCGCTCAGCCAGCGTTTGAGCACGGCTTCCAGGTCCTCACCGCGGACGGGCTTGGCGATGTAGTCGTCCATGCCTGCGGCCAGGCACTTTTCACGGTCACCTTTCAATGCGGCGGCGGTCATGGCGACCACCGGGGTCCGGCCGACCGGGCTCTTTGAACTTCGCAGACGGCGGGTTGCCTCATAGCCGTCCATCTCGGGCATCTGGCAGTCCATCAGCACCAGCGCATAGTCGATGCGTTCCAGAGCCTCGAGTGCTTCCAGCCCGTTGGCGACGACGTCGGCGCCATACCCGAGCTTTTCCAGCATCCGTTTGGCCACCAGCTGGTTGACGGTGTTGTCTTCGGCAACGAGTATCCGCCCGGCTCTGGGCTTGCGCCCTCCGTTTGCGGGGTTTGACGCCTCCGGTGTCCGGGCCCGGATCTGTTTGGCGGGTTGGGGCTGGATGGAATCCACTGCGGACTTCTTGAGTGGGACCTCGACCCAGAAGGTGCTCCCCTCCCCTGGAATGCTCTCCACGCCGATCTTGCCGGCCATCAACTCGACCAGCCGCTTGGAGATGGCCAGGCCGAGCCCGGTTCCCCCATGGCGGCGGGTCGCCGACGAGTCCAGCTGTTGAAAGGACAGGAAAAGCTGCGACTGGTCCTCCGGCGAGATTCCGGGGCCGGTATCGGCTACCTCGAACCTGACGACGGCCCCTCCGGAAAGTGGCTCGACGACGCGGAATCGAACTTCCACCCTGCCTCGCTCCGTGAACTTGACGGCGTTGGAGACCAGGTTGGTGAGGATCTGGCGCAGCCGGCCGGGGTCCCCGTACAGGGCTGCCGGCACCGGGCCGCCGGCCGATCCGGCAAGCTCGAGCCCTTTTTCCTGGGCGCGAGGCGCCAGGATCTCGATCACTTCCTCGACCACCCTGCGCGGGTCAAAATCGGTTTCCTCCAGGCTCATCTTGCCGGCCTCGATCTTGGAGAAATCAAGAATGTCGTTGATGATCTGAAGCAGCGCCTCCCCGGCAGTCCGCACCGTGGCCGCATACTCCTGCTGCTGATCGTCGAGATCGGTATCGAGCAGGAGCCCCGTCATACCGATCACGGCATTCATGGGGGTTCGGATCTCGTGGCTCATCGTTGCGAGAAAGTCCGATTTCGACCGCGACGCCGACAGAGCCTGGTCCCGCGAAGCCTGGAGGTTGAACTCCAGCTCCTTGAGTTTGGTTATGTCCTGGAACTGCCCCATCCAGTGCATGGGGTTGCCCTGCGCATCCCGCAGGAAGGTCAGGTTGGCGATTACCCAGACCGGGGTCCCGTCGGACTTGATAAAGCGCTTCTCGATCTGCAGGGTGTCGAACTCACCTCTTAAGATCTTCCACGCGGCATCTACGTCGGCCGCCCGGTCCTCGGGATGTGTGAACTCCTGATCGCGCCTTCCGAGAAGCTCGGACTCAGATCTGCCCAGCAGCTCGCAGAGGGCGTCGTTCACCCTCACGTACTGGCCGTCGGTGTTGAACAGTCCCATTCCGATCGGGGCAACGTCGAATGCGGTATCGAAATACCTCTGCGCCTCCAGGGCAACCCGGTCCATATCGAGCTCGTGCAGCAGGCACAGCCCGCCGGCCACGGGGCCCTCCATCCTGCGGGCCGTGAGTTCCAGAGTGATGGGAGTCCCATTCGCCCTGCGGGCCTGGAGGCGGTCGCGGAAGACCTGAGGTCCCGTGCCCGCGAGCCATTGCCTAAAGCCGGGCACCAGCAGGAGGGCCTCCCGTAGGTCGGCCTCGTGCAGGGCCCCCTCTGGCCCGAAAATGGCCTTGGCCATAGAGTTGCGCGCCACGAGCCCGCCTCCGGAATCCAGGTGGATCGCCGCCTCCGGAAGGAGCTCCAAAGCAATTTCTTGCATCCGAGTATGTTCCTTCATTTCCCCGCCGTGTTTTTTAATTCAATATCGAACTAAGGGTTGCCTAACTTGAGCTTGGGTTGCCCGTGCATACCAGCCGCGGCAGGAATCGATCCGGGAGGTCTCTCAGGGTACTCCCAGGTTCATCCCAGACTTTCCGTAGCCAAACCGGAGATCATTAGACGATGGGATCCAGCGGCCCGGCGGGATCGGAATCTGGCGGCGGGCCTATGAGAGTTCTGGACGTCTATGACGAGCCGAACATCACCAGTCTCTTAAACACAACTGAAGCTGCCGACGA
>JBOGWH010000011.1:0-9034 GCA_050692975.1 Actinomycetota bacterium
CCCACGGTCAGGCGGCCCGGCTTACTTGCCTCCGCGCAGGCTGCTACCCCGAAGTCTCTCACCGGAGTCTGCGGGGCCAGCGAGTCCTCGTTGGTTTGTACCTGCACGTTTAGCACGGTAAGCCTGGCAAGTTAACCGACGTTATCGGCGATGTTTCGAGCCGGTAAATATTTGGTCGCGCGTCCTGCAGCACTTTAAAGATTGGCTGCCTGTTTTTGCGATTTGCGGCGAAGCCCCGACGTGATGGTCCATCGCCGCAGAGGTTTGCCGGCCAGCGCAAGTCGCAGGTCACGCTCCCCCTTTTCGTCCAGCTTGGACCCGCGCCTTCCGGTTACATAAAAAACGTCCACAGCAACGTCGCCCGCCGTGTCGACCACGGCCATATGAATGTCCAGCCCCGCGGCCGAAAGGGCCGAGGCCACACGGTACAAAAGGCCGCCCCGGTCGGGAGCCCTGATCTCCACGATCGAGTGCCAGGGCGACGCGAGGTTGTCGACCTCCACGATGCCTTCGATCCCGGCAGGGCCCCCGTTGGGCCAGGGGTTGGCCAGTTTGTGCGCCAGCAGATTTTTCATGTTGTCCCAACTGGTGCTAGGGGGAGCGGTCACCTTGAACACGTCGATTGCAGTACCGTCTCGCCAGGTCGAAATAAAGGCTTCCTTTACCTGCATCTGCCTGGTGGCGAAGACTCCGGCAATGGCCGCCAGAACCCCCCGGCGGTCCCTGGTGGCGATGTGCACGACCCACTGTCCAGGGATACCGGACGGTTCGGCCTCCAACCGCACCTCGTCGCGGCCCAGAGGCGTCTCGGTCATCTTCAGGTGTCTGGCTATGACCTTGGGCCCGTGTGCGACCAGATAGCGGCGCGGGGCCGCTTCGAGATGCCTTGCCACAGTACCCCGGTCCAGATGGGGAAGCGCTTCGATAATCTCCCGGCGGCGGAGTTCCACCGGACCGATCTCCGGCCTTCCCGTCTTCTCCACCCTGGTAAGGGCCGACTGCAGAAGGTCGAAAAGCTCATCCAGACTTTCTCTCTGCCAGGGCTCGAAGGCGTCCCCGGCCACGGCCAGGACGTACAGGGCATCTGCTCGCTCGGAGGTCTCCACGTGGGATGCAAGTTCCAGGACAAAATCTTCTCCGGTCATGTCGAGCCTTCTGGAGGCGGCCGGCAGCAGCGCCGACTCCCCTGCAAGAAAACCGGCCAGCTCCGCCTTCTCCGGATTGAACCCGATGGTGCGGGCCAGATCTGCCGTCTTGGCGGCCGCGTCGTCACCCTCAAAAGCGCTTATTCCCAGAGCGGCAAGCAGAACGATGTCCTTTATGGCGAGGCGCTCCCACACCATAACGGCCTCGTCCCTGGTCTCATGGATGACACGCTGAAGCTCTTCCAGCACCTCGAACCGAAGTGCCCCGGCCGGATCGAGCTCGAACTGGTCCTTCCTACGATGGTTCAGCGCCTCGTCGAGGATGGGCAGATAGGCGTGAAGGAACCCGGTCACTTCAAGGAATCGCCACGAGCGCTCGTTGCCGTAGCGCATGACGTTGAGGAACCGCTCGCGCTCGCCGTCATCCCAGACCGGCGGCCCCGCTTCTGCGCTCGCCAGCCACTGCATCAGCCAGCTGCCCGGCCGCCGGCTCGCGCAGGCGATTGCGGTCTCGAGGCCGATTATCGGCGCCAGCAGGTCCGGCGGCTCGGCGATCAGCTCCACTTTGTCTTCGTCGACCTGCAGCCATCCTCCCTCGGGCTCGACGGCCGCGGAAGATACCTTCAAGGCTCGTTTCCGGGTTCGTACAATCCGCTGCCTGATCCATGGAGGGGCGATCAGGGTCGTAATGATCACCACCGCAACCAGGACGCCGTAGAGAGTCGCGTCCAGGGCCCCTGCCGCAAGGCCCAGGCCGGCGAAGATCAAGCCGACCTCCCCGCGGGGAATCATCGCTACTCCCACCAGCGTCCGGTCCGCTTTGCTCCCTCTTACTCCCAGCCCGGCGCCAAGTTTCCCGGCGATGGCCACCGCGCAGAGAACGCCCGTTAATACGAGCACCTGCGGGTTGGCGAAAACCCCCAGGTCGGTCTTCACTCCGATCAAGAGGAAAAATGCCGGGACAAGGAGGTGGACTATCGGCACCAGCCGGCGCCTCAACTCCTCGCGGGCATTGCTTTCGGAAAGCGCGAGTCCGGCCAAAAAGGCGCCCACAATGGGGGCGAGGCGGACCGCCGAGGACGCCCACGACAGCGAGAAAGCAAACGCCAGGCCCACTACCATCACGGTTCCTTCGGTGCGGGAAAGCTTCGAGATCCAGTTCAGTAAGCGGGGTCCCACCCAGATTGCCGCAGCGCCGGCAACCACCAGGAACCCCAGAGCGATCCCGGCAATACCGGCAAAATCGGCGGCCGAAACTCCTTCTCCTGCGGCCAGCGCCCCCACCAAGGTGAGGATCAGCAGACCCCCCACGTCGTCGGCGACGGCAGCTCCCAGCACGGTGCGTGCCTCGGCGGTGGCCAGCGCTTTAAGGTCTCCGAATACCCTGGCGGTGATGCCGACGCTGGTGGCGGTGATTCCTCCCGCCAGAAAGATGGCGGGCCCCTGCTCGACCCCCATCCCGCGCATCGCCAGATAACCTCCCGCCATCGGGAAGGCGATGCCGATGATTGCCACCAGTAAAGAATCTCTGCCGACGCGGGTTAGACCCTTCAGGTCCATCTGGATCCCTACCTCGAACAGCAGGAGGATGGCCCCCAGTTCGGCGATTATCTCCAGAACCTCCTCGTGGGCGGGGATGAAGCCCAGCAGGGAGGGGCCGATGAGGATTCCGGCAATAATTTCCAGCAGCACGGCCGGCTGGCCGATGCGTTCGGCGATTTCCGCAGCAATCCTTGCAACCACGAGGATTACGATGAGATAGAGGAGGAACCGTTCGAAGTTCAATTCGACACCAAGCTAGGCGGGAACCGTTACCCGTCAGTGTCGCTTAGGTTTCGGCAGAGTTAAATATCACGGATAGGGCTCAAGGCGGGCAATCCGGGAACCGAATAGGTTAAGAAAGTCTCTTCGAGGGGAGGTGAGCAATGAGCGCAACACTAGTAGCCAGCGCCGTCATCGGCGGTGCAGGCCTGATCGGTATTCTTGCTGCAGCCGCCCGAGCCCTGTTCGGCCGCTGAGTTGGGGAAAGGGATTTCGGGGGTAGGAACGACCTCCGAAGTCGACTGCCCCCCACACCCCCTTCGCATGTTTTAGATATCAATCCGCAAACTCCCCCGTCATCCAGTTTTAACGGGGGGACGAATTCGCCGAAACCCGCCCGTCACTTCCGCCGGTGATATTGAGGGCGTGAGCGCGACGACATCCAGCGAGCGGAAGGTCCAGAGACCAACCGACGAGCTGCCCACCCTGCACCTCGAGCCGGCCATTCCGCAGCCGGAATCCTGGGAGTTGAAGATCGACGGGATGGTTGCCACTGCTGCCACCTATCCGATCGAACAGATCAGAAAGATGACCACCGAACACCTCAAGCGCGATCTGCATTGCGTCTGGGGCTGGGTCAAGCCGGGCTGCCGCTGGGAGGGCATTTCGGTATCCCGCCTCCTGGATGCCGCCGGGCCCTTGCCCGGCGCCACCCATGTGGTCGCCAAAGCCATCGAGGGGCGATACGCGGCCTGCTTCACGCTGGCCGAGGCCGCCGACAGCTTTCTGGCGTGGGGGCTGGACGGCGAGGAGCTTACGGCGGAGCACGGCGCCCCCCTGCGCCTGATCCAGCCGGAAAACAAATGGGCCTACAAGGGAATCAAATGGATAGGAGCCCTGACGCTGGTCGGCAGCTTTCAGCCCGGATTCTGGGAATCGCTGGTGGGCAATCCACACGGCGACATTCCGCCGGAGATGCTGGATTTGAGGCACGAGTGAGCGAGCCCCTAATCCAGATCTCTTCACCCCAGGCACGCAAGACTCTGGACGAACGCCTGGAAGAGATGAAGACCAAATCACGGGACTGCCGCAAGTGCCGGGCGTTCAGGGCCGACAGCTCAGGGCTTGGCTTCGGCTGGTGCACCGCTTTCGAGCAATACGTAAAGCTCTATCACCCCGCCGGCGGATTCTGGTCTCAGTGCCAGTTCAAGATCATCAGCCGCTCAACCACTCCGGAGGTCCCGCCGCAGCCGGACCCCGCTGCGGCGCCCTCGCCGGCAGGCAGGCCGGTAAAAGGGTGGGTTGGTGCCCCTGTCTTTGAAACTCCGGGGACCCTCTGCGGACCCCTGACCTCCCTGGCGGACCATCTCAGTTAAGCAGCCGCCTCTTCAGGCGTAGTGAAGATCTCCGGAAGCAGGATCGTCGACGCTTCGGGCGCAGGTCGGGCAGTACCAGCGGATTTCCAATGGGGTTCCGCAGGCGGCGTGGACACGAGCGGCTGCTTCCGTGTGGCGGCCACCCCATTGGGCAAGAACCCTGAGCGCCCCCGCCAGTTCCTTTCCGGCCGCGGTTAGCTCGTAATCGGCCCGCGGGGGCCGCTGCGAATACGCCCTCGCGACGACCAGACTCTGCTTTTCGAGGTTCTTCAGGCGCTGCGACAGGATGTTGGGCGCGATTCCCCGAACCAGGTCCGCCAACTCCCCGAATCGCCGGGGACCCTCGAGCAGCGCTTCAATCACCAGAAGCGTCCATTTGTCGCCGACCCGGGCGAGGGCTTCCTCCAGCGGTGATTGCGATTCGCTCACGTCCTCATCGTAACCCCCCGCTTGATCCTCGTCCTCAATAGTAGTATGTTACTTGCAACCCACAAGTAACTAGGAGCAAGGATATGAGCGTTGCAGACATCGAGGAAGCGGTAAGCAAAGTTTCCACGAGCGCCTCGCCGAGCGTCGTCGGCATCGGGAGCCGTTGGGGGGCGGGTTCAGGGGTCGTCATCGGCGAAGGCAAGATCCTTACCAACGCTCATAACCTCCGGTCGGAAAAGGTGACGGTTACCTTCAACGACGGGCGCACCGCCGAGGCGGTCGTGGCGGGCGCCGACTTCGATGAGGACATCGCCGTGGTCAAAGCCGACACCTCCGGCGCTTCCCCTATCGACTGGACGACCAACGGCGCCACCGGGGCCGGAAAGGCAGTTTTCGCCCTGTCCAATCCGGGCGGTAAAGGGCTTCGCATCAGCTTTGGGCTGGTCTCCGGGGTCGATCGCAGCTTTCGGGGCCCGCGCGGGCGCCGCATCGGCGGTGGCGTCGAGCACACGGCCGCGCTGCTTCCCGGCTCGTCGGGAGGCCCTCTCGTGAACGCACAGGGCAAATTGATCGGCATCAACACCCATCGCCTCGGTGAGGGGTTCTACCTCGCCATCCCCGCCACCGAGGCCCTCAAGACTAAAGTCGACGCCCTTTCCCGGGGAGAGGCCCCCTCCCGGCCCCGCCTGGGAATCGGCGTCGCTCCCCCGGAGGTGGCCAAAGGCCTGCGCAGGGCCGTCGGCCTGCCCGAGGCAGACGGACTACTGGTTCGTCAGGTAGAAGAGGGATCCCCGGCGGAGAAAGCCGGAATCCAGGAAGGTGACCTCATCACGGCTCTCGGGGGAAAGGCGATCTCAGACGTCGATGCTCTGCACGAGGCCCTGGCATCTGCTTCCGGCGAGATCGAACTGAAGGTGCTGCGCGGCACCCAGGAGCGGACGGTTAAGGCCTCGATCTGACCGACTGGATCTGTGAGGCGCTTCTCCAGGCGTTAAGAGGAGAGTTCTTCGCGGACCCTGGCGGCCGCGGCGACCATATTGGCCAGAGCCGGCTCGGTCTCGGACCACCCTCTGGTTTTCAGCCCGCAGTCGGGCGTAACCCATAGCTGCTGGGGCGGCAGCACCCGGGCCGCAGCCTTGAGCTTGTCGGCCATCTCCTCGATCGAAGGGACCCGGGGCGAATGGATGTCGTATACGCCGGGGCCGACCTCCTGCTCGTATCCGGAACGCTTGAAGTCTTCGAGCAGCTCCATCTGGGAGCGTGCCGCCTCGATCAGAAGGACGTCGGCGTCCATTGCTCCGATGGAGTCGATGATGTCGCCGAAGTCGGCGTAGCACATATGGGTCTGGATCTGAGTGCGATCCGCGACCACCGCAGTGGCCAGCCTGAAGCAAGCCACCGCCCAGTCGAGGTACTCGGACCAGCGATCCTTTCGTAGCGGGAGCCCCTCGCGCAGAGCGGGCTCATCTACCTGTATGACCGAGAAACCTGCTCCTTCCAGGTCGGCGATCTCGTCCCGGATGGCCAGGGCCAACTGTCTGCAGGTGTCGGAAGGAGGCTGATCGTCGCGGACAAACGACCACATCAGCATCGTCACGGGACCCGTCAACATCCCCTTTACCGGCTTGTCGGTCAGCGACTGGGCAAACTTCGTCCATTCGACGGTCATGGGGGCGGCACGCTGCAGATCCCCGTAGATGATGGGCGGCCTCACGTAGCGAGAGCCGTAGGATTGCACCCAGGCGTTGGTGGTAAATGCATAGCCGTCCATCTGTTCGGCGAAGTACTGGACCATGTCGTTGCGCTCGGGCTCCCCGTGAACCAGCACATCGAGGCCTGCCTTCTCCTGAAAACGAATCACCCGCTCGATTTCCCTGCGAATTTCCTCTTTGTATTGGTCGGACGTCAGCTCACCTTTGCGAAGGCGGGCGCGGGCCTCGCGGATCTCATGGGTCTGGGGATAGGAGCCGATCGTCGTGGAGGGCAGCGGCGGAAGGTTGAGTGCTTCGTGCTGGACCGTGCGGCGGCCCGCATACGCGTTGGCGCGATGCTCGTCGGCCTCGCTCAGGGCCTCCAGGCGTTTGCGGACGTCCGGGTTGATCGCCTTGCGGGATGTCCGGCGGCTCTCGAGAGCGGCCTGGTTCTTCTCCAGGGCCTGCGAAATTGACGACTCACCCTTGTTCAGTGCCTTGGTCAGCAGGCAGACCTCCTCGACGCGCTGACGGGCGAATGCGAGCCAGGGCCGGATCTCCGGATCGAGATCCGGTTCGTTGTCCAGGTCGATGGGCACGTGAAGAAGCGAGCACGACGTCGAGACGACCAGCCTGTCGGCGGCATCGGCAAGCCTCCTCAGTTGCTCCAGGCGCTGCTGAAGATCCGTGATCCAGATGTTGCGGCCATTGACCACACCGGCAAAAAGGGTCTTTTTCCAGGAGCGCTTGCCCCAGCCGTGCTCGGCGATCAATTGCTCGTTGAGGGCGCCGTGAACAAAATCCAGCCCGATGCCCTCAACCGGAAGGTCCCGCAGCACCGGGTAAGCCTCGCCGACGTGGTCGAAATAGGTGTTTACCAGGATATTTGGGCGCTGCGCAGTCTGCGAAAGCCGCCGGTAGATTCCGGTCAGGGCGGCAAGCTCCTCGGCGGTCCGGTCCCCGATCAGCACGGGTTCGTCAAACTGAATCCATTCGGCGCCGTTCCACTCCGCCTTCTCGCAGAGCTTTTCATACAGCGGAAGCAGCCGGTCCAGCAGCGACAGGGTGGAGAAATCCTCTGAAGCTTCCGGGGAGGGCTTGGCCAGCAACAGAAATGAAAGCGGGCCCAGAATGACCGGAGTCGTTTCAATGCCGAAGGCTTTCGCCTCCCGGTAATGGTCCCAGGGCTTCTCGCCGCGAATCGAAAACTTCGTAGATCCGTCCAGTTCGGGCACGATGTAGTGATAGTTGGTGTTGAACCATTTGGTCATCTCCATCGCGGTGACGTCTATTCCGTCCTTCTGCGCCCCCCGGGCCATGGAGAAGTAGGTGTCCAGAGGAACCGCGCCCTTGCGGTGGCCGTATCGCGGGGGCACCGCCCCCAGCAGGCAGATCGTGTCCAGAACATGGTCGTAGTAGGAAAAGTCGTTGGAGGGGATGAAGTCGATGCCGAAGTCACGCATCAGTTCCCAGTTTTCGCGCCTTATCTGCCGGGCGGTGGCATCCAGCTGCGACACCGGAGTCTCTCCTCGCCAGTAGCCTTCGGTAGCGTGCTTGAGTTCCCGCTTCGCGCCGATGCGCGGGAAGCCGGCTATGTGACTGCGAAACATCTTCTCAGACTCCTGGACGGCCGGCCCCCACGTAATCTCGGCGATTCATGGAGCGCACCCCGACGAAGTCTCCGGTCTCTGGTGAATTGATCATGTTGCCGCCCCCTACATACATACCTACGTGGTGAATCGGGTTCCCGAAGAACACCAGATCCCCGGGTTGAAGCTCGCTTCGCGAAACCCGGCGAGTGGCAGCATACTGCGCGCGGGACGAATGCGGTAGCGACACGCCGGCCTGCCGCCAGACAAACATGGTGAGACCGGAGCAGTCGAACGAATCGGGCCCGGCGGCGCCCCACCGGTACGGCTTGCCGGTTAGCCGGTAGGCGGCTTGCACCGCTATCTTTGCGCTGCCGGATGCGGGCAGGTCGGCCGGGGCCTCAACGGTCCGGGCGGCCGGTAGCAACTTCATGAGCGCCGCGGCACGTGCCCTGGCCGTGGCGGACTGTTGCGCAGCCCGGCGGGACGCCGCGGTTTCGGCAATCAGCCGGTCCAGGAGGCGCTTCTGCAAACTCATCTGGCCCTGCAACTGCGAGCGTCTGGCCTCAATGGACCTTCTCACCCCGCCCACCGTTTTCAGAGCCGCAGTGAGATCCTGCCGCTTGTCCTCGACTTTTTCATTGGCAATGGTGAGCTTTGCCGCTAAGCCGCTTTCCCAGTCCCCCACCCTGCTGGCGGCTCCCATCTTTCGGGAGAACTCATTTGCACTCTTGGACTCCAGAAGGGCGATCAGCAGACCCGGCGCGCCCACCCGGTACATTGCATTTGCCCGGGCCGAGGCGGTCTTGCGCAGACGCTGAAGAGTCTCCTCGGATCTGGCTTTGCTGCGATGCAGGTCGCGGATCTGACTTTGTAGATCGCCGAGCCTGATGCGCGACTCGTTGTACTCCTCATCCAGTTGAGCGATCCTCATCCCCAGCCGCTGCATTTCGCTGCGGTAGCCGGCTGCAGTTGGTGCGGCTATCACGGGAGAAGATCCAGCAGCCGCGATCAGCAAAAGCACGGCCGCGACACAGACGGCC
>JBOGWH010000012.1:0-1386 GCA_050692975.1 Actinomycetota bacterium
ATATTGCCGTGGTGCGAAAGGTCTGCGACCGCATCGTGGTGCTGGACGGCGGCAGGGTCGTCGAGGAGGGGCCGTCCAACCGGGTCTCTTCGTTCCCCCGCAGCGAGACCGCGCGCCTGATGGCTCAGTCGGCGCCTTCCATCTCGGTGGTGGAGTCGCAATGAAAACAAGGATCGTCTTCGTCTCTTTGACCTGGCTCGGTGCCTTCGTCGTGGTTATGGCTGTTTATCTGTTGTTCGGTTCTTTTCTGGGCAAGCTCGCCCTGCCGGCGCGGGCGCTGATTGTCAGCGGGATACTTGCAGTCACGATGACCCAGGTGGTCGTTCCCCTGATCGGCCGGGTATTTAAGATCGGCCCCGGCCCGAGAGAGTAGTTCTCGTGCAATCGCGCTATCAAACCAGTAAGATTCTTACTTGTAAGAGTACAACAGGAGCCTCCCGTGAAAATCACTTCTAAAGGCCAGGTGACGATTCCAATCGAAGTGCGCGAGCGTTTGGGCTTGCGGCCCGACACGGAAGTCGACTTCGTCGTTGAGGGCTCAAGCGCTCGCCTCGTAAAACGTAAGATGTCGGGAAAGCGGGGGAAAACGGTGGTTGCCCGCCTCAGGGGATCAGCGACGGTGAAGATGAGCACCGACCAGATCATGTCTTTGACCCGGTCAGATTGACCGTTCTCGTTGACAGCAACGTCATCCTCGACGTCGCCGGCAACGACCCCAAGTGGGGCGAGTGGTCTTCGGTAGCTCTGGCTGCCGCTGCGGAGAATGACGAGCTCGCGGTCAACCCGCTGATTTATGCCGAGGTCTCAGTTGGTTTCGAGAGAATAGAAGAGGTCGAGGAGGCCATCCCGTCCGAGGACTTCCGCAGATACCCGCTGCCGCTGGAGGCCGCCTTCCTTGCGGGAAAGGTCTTCGTGCGGTACCGCAAGCGGGGAGGCGCCAGGAGGTCGCCACTGCCGGACTTTTACATAGGAGCACACGCCGTCGTGTCGGGTTTCAGGCTGCTTACTAGGGATCCCCGCCGTTACAGGACGTATTTCCCGGCCCTGAAGCTCATAAGCCCCCGGTAGGCCAGGGCCTCAGTCACCCGCTTCCCCGGCAAGATTTCTTCGCGATCCCGCGGCTTTTCTTCGCGACTCCTCTGGATTTGTCATACCCCCCGCCTATAGTGGGCCTCGATGGACGTTTTGCCCGGTCGTGGGTACGATAAGGACCGAGTTTCATATCCCCTGCCCCTTCGGGGGCCTTTCAGGAAACTGAAAGTCCACAGGAGAACTGCGAATGCGCAACTATGAAGCGGTGGTCATTGTCGACCCCCGGTTGGAAGAAGCGGCCATCAACCAAGCGGTTGAGAAGCTCACCAAGGCCATCGACGCCGAGGGTGAGAT
>JBOGWH010000013.1:0-19437 GCA_050692975.1 Actinomycetota bacterium
GGTTAGGGCGATTCATACCGCTCTTCAGATGATCGACAGGGTCGGGACATACAACAAAAGCCTGCAGGAGATTGACTTTCAGATTCGAGTGGGAGTCAGCACGGGACCGGTTCTGGTGGGCAAGGTGGGCACCGGAGTCCATCAGCAATACACCGCCATGGGCGACGCAATGAACACAGCCGCGCGCCTGGAGACTGCAGCTTCACCGGGAATGGTACTGATAGGTGAGACCACCTTCCGGCAGGTGGCGGCCTTCTTCGAAACCAAAGAGGTCGGTCCCATGGAGCTTAAGGGGAAGGCCCGCCCGGTCCGGGCCTACGAAGTGATCGCAGCCAAACAGGGGCCGGTCCGGGCAAGGGGCGTCGCCGGATTGCGCTCACCTTTGGTTGGAAGAGACGACGAACTCAGTCGGCTGCGCGAGATGTTCGACGTGATCGGCCCCGGACGGGGCGCCGTGGCCTGCCTAATCGGCGATGCAGGACTCGGAAAATCTCGGCTTCTTGCCGAATTTCGAAGCTGGGCGGAAGGCGATCGGGGGGACCTGCGCTGGGTCGAAGGCAAGGCCGTTTCGTACGGCGGGAACCTTGCCTACCACTTGACCCTGGACCTCGTAAGGTCCTGCCTTGATATATCGCCTGCAACCTCGGCCGGGGAAACTGAAGCGGCTCTGCGCCGGCAGCTATCGGTGCTCGCGGATGAGGATCGCCGGGTTGCATATCCTCTTATCGCTCACCTTCTTTCCCTCCCTCTCGACCCGGCTGATGCGGATTTCATCGGAAAGATGGACCCTGAAGTGCTCCTGGGCCGGTACGCCTCGGGTCTAAAGCAACTTTTAAACGCGATGACTCAAGGCGGCCCGTGCGTCATCGTGCTCGAAGATGTCCATTGGGCCGATCATGTCTCCGTAGAATTGCTCGGCCGCCTGATTGCACTGGGGGCGCCCCTTCATACGCTGGTATGCATCACGACTCGCCCGGAAGCCGGTGCCCCGGGTCAAAGATTCATCGAACTGGCCAGGGAGATCTTCACCGAAACATTGACTGAGATAAAGCTCGGGCCCTTGCCGGAAACCCAGGCCGGGAATCTTTTTTCCTCGTTGCTTGAAGTTGAGTCCCTTCCCACACTGGTGCGGAATTCGATTTTGGGGCGCGCTCAGGGGAATCCCTTTTTCCTAGAAGAACAGATCAAGGCTCTGATCGAGCAGGATCTGATCGTCAAGCGAGGAGAGTCCTGGGTCGCAGCGGAGAGGATTGTCGGAGTGGAGCTTCCCGACACACTCAGAGGGCTCCTCCTTTCCCGCATCGACCGTCTCGATCAAGAAACCCAACATACGCTCAAGGTCGCCTCGGTAATCGGCCGCGAGTTTTCGGCCCGCCTGCTGGCCGAGGCCCTCGAATATCCGCCCGAGGACCATCTGGGAGAACTCGAGGAGGCGGGGCTGCTGCAGGTGTCATCGCGAGGGCCTGAACTCGTCTACCTGTTCAGCCATTCTCTGATGCAGCAAACGGCATACGACTCTCTTCTTAAGGCAACTCGGGCGCGCCTTCACGGAGTGATCGGCCTAGCGATGGAGCGGCTCTTTCCCGATCAGCTCGAGGATCTTGCGGCTCAGCTCGCCATGCACTTCGAGTATTCCGGAAATGAAAGAGCGCTTAAGTACCTCCTCAAGGCCGCCAGGTATTCCGGCCGCCGCTTCGCGATTCATGAGGCCAGGGACCTCTACGAACGGGCCTTGAATCTTCTGGAAGGCCGAGAAGATCCGGAGTCAATCAGAGAGCGTGTCGATGCGACCATCGGCGCGGTTGAGGCCGGCTGGACCTTCAGCCGGCCTCGAGAGGAGATCGCTGCTCTGGAGGCAATAGCCGAACGGGCCGAGGCCCTGGGAGACCCCTATCAGCTGGTCCGGCTGTATTCCTGGATCGCCACGCTGCGCCAGTACGAAGGGGAGAAATTTGGAATAAGCGAACCCCTCACCGCTGCCTTGAACCGCGCCAATGAGCTCGGCGCAATGGTCGATGATCCCTCGATAATTGCTCGCCCCCTTTCAGAATTGGGCTGGGCCGTCGCCCTGGCGGGAGACTTTCGGCGCGGCGCCGAAATCCTCGAGCAAGCCTTGCCTTTGCTCGAGGCAGCCGGCAAGCAAGTCGACCTCGGGTTCGCCCTGGACGAACTGGCCTTCGTGTACACGCTGCTCGGGGATCTAGAGCGTTCGGATCGCTTTCTCGAACGCGGAACGGCGCTGGCGGAGAAAGGTGATCCGATTGCCAGGCTGGATTTCCTTTCAATCAAGGGAGCCATCGAGCTTTTCCGCGGAGAGCTGGATTCTGCGATGGAGACCGCAAGGACCTGTTCGACGAGAGCCGACGAAATGGGAATCCTTTCGTGCTCAATCGGCAGCTATATGACCATGGGCATGGCGCACCTGATGAAAGGACAACCCCAGCTGGCCCTGCCCATACTCGAAAGAGGAAGTGAGCTCTCGCACGTCTCTCTCAAGTTTTGGGAACCGCTATTGGCAGCAGCCAGGGCAGCTGCCGAGGCCATTCTGGGCCGGATCGATATCGCATTTCAGCGCTGGCAGGCCGCTCTCGACCGGGCCCGTGAAATCAACGATCGATTCGTCGAGGCGAGCATCCTGCAGCTACGCTCTGCAATCCTCGCCCGGGGCCCGGATCCGAATTGGGATCCGCTGATCGAAGATCTGCGCACGGCACTCGCCCTGTTTGATCAGCTCGAAATGCGGTTGCTCGTGGCGAGGGCTCTGCGGGATCTTGCAATGGTCCTCAAAGGCGCGGGAATGGTGCAGGAGTCCGAGGAGACCCAGAAGCGGTCGCGTGCGCTTTTCAAAGAGATGGGCCTCGAACGGGAAGCCGCTGCTCTTATCTAGTCACTCGGACAGACGCGCCCGCCGACGCAGCATAAATACGACTACCAGAAAACCGAGAGCGGCCGACGCAATAACTCCGGCCACAATCGGCCCCCCGGAACGCTTGGCTGGTTCGGAAGCGGAGCCTTCAGAAAGGGGCTTGCTGCCGAACAGCTCGGCGAAGTTTCTGGCCTTCTGTGATGAATTCTCGCTCGAACCGATGAGCAGAACGGAACCGCAGCGGTCCCCGCAATTCTTCGAAAGCAGGGCGGCCGTATGCATTCCGGGGACGACCGGCGCTTCGGGTGCCGGCGACCAGGCTTTTTTCACCGGGTCGAAAATTTCGGCGCCGATCAGGCCCTTTTCGTCTACGTGGTGAGCGAAATAGCCGGCGATGAGAACCTTTCCGCCGGGCAAAAGTGTCCCCGAGTGGTCTGAGCGCCGCTGTCTCATCGAAGGGGCTTCGGTGAACGCCCCCTTGAGGGGATCAAATATCTCTGCGGAGGTAAGAGTTGCTCCATAGCCGCCACCCACAACCGAGGTGGTCCCCCCTGCGAGGAGTACCGAGCCGTCCGACAACCGAGTCGAACTGTGGGCCGCTCGCCTCGCGGTCATCAGGTGGGGGACGGTGCTCCACTTCCCCGTCCCGGCATCGAACAGCTCTGCATCCGCCCGGCTTTCTGAGTGTCCTCCGGGCCAGCCGCCGGTCACTAGAACCCGGCCGTCTTTGAGGCGCGTGGCGGCAAAATCGGACCGGCCGGAGGCCAGTGAACCCGTCGGCGTCCACGCCCCGGTGGTCGGATCGTAGATTGCGGCATCGGGCAGGGTCGGGTCGTGGCCCCCGACCCGGCCTCCCGCCACCAGTACTCTTCCATCGGCCAAAGCCACCGCAACATGGCCGAAGCGCCCGGGAGAAACTGAGCCCGCAGAACTCCACTTTCCGGTCTTAGGGTCGAAAAGTTCAGCCGCCTCCAGGGGCCTCGGCGCCTCGCCCGCTTTGCCGGCGGCGGCGCCAAGTCCCACTCCCCCCGTGACGAGCACACGTCCGTCGCGCAGCAGGGTGGCGGCGTGGAAGTTTCTCGGGGCCGTCATGGAGCCTGTTTTTTTCCAGCGTTTGGTTGCCGGGTCGAGCAGCTCGGCCGAACCGCCCGGCTCTCCCCCGGCCACAAGCACCATGCCGGATCCAAGAACCGTAGCCGTGGCGGCGATCCGGGGGATACTCCCCGCCGGGAACTTTTCCCAGCGTGAGCCGGCCAACCCAGAAGCGTCCGCAGTCGCCCCCGCCGCAGTCGCCGCCAGGCAGACGGCGGTCAGTGCCGCCCCAAGACGGCCAAGTCTGTACAGACGCCTTTTATCTGCCAGTGTCCCCAACCCCCCTTGTGTTGGCCGGCGGTCGGCTCTAATCAGCTCCGCCGGCGTCTGGCGGAAACCAGGAGGATGGTTCCGGCCATCAGTGCTGCTCCCGCCCCGACCAGCACAAGACCCGCGAGAGGCAGTCCTGCGGCTTCGCTAGCCTCCGGAGGGACAACAGAAGCTTCGGCTGGTCCCGGTTCAGACGCACGGGTCATCCCGTTCCACAGATCATTCGAAAGCGAGGAGGAGCTTCCCGATACGCCCTTGATCTCAAAGGCATCCCGGGCAATGACCTTGTCCCCGGCAACCGCGACTACGTCGTAAACCCCCGATGGGGATGAGGGCGCCTGGAACTCAACTGAAAAGCTGGTCGCGAGGTTTTCTATCTTGGCCAGCTCGGGACCCTGGGGCGATCCCCAGCGGAGAGTCACGGGGGCCTGGTTAGGAGCGATCCCGGAAAGGGTCCCCTTCGCCGTCGATCTCGAGTGCGAGGGACCCGAGTTGGGAACCAGGGTGATGTTGGACTGCGCACTGCACGCCCACACGACCGATGCTGAAATCGCCAGCGCAGCTAGTGCGGCGGCGCCTGATGCCAGTGCTCGCTTGGTCCTGCTCATTTCAAAACTCCTTCTCGTGGGCCGCCCTTTGCGCCCCGGATAGATCCATTTCAACAGCCCTTACGCCTTTCTCCAATACCCCCTGTAAGGGTAATTTTTTGGCACCTTCCAATACCTCAATCATTCAAAGCAATTGGAACACGAACGACCGTAGGCGGCAATACCCCCGGCGGGGGTACGAAACGCCATGGCCTTTACCTCTCGCGGGGGTATAGAGCTTCGTTCCCCCTGCCTGTACCGTAAATTACATGAGACCCGAACGCGCTCTAGGCTCATCACCGATCAGCATTCTTGTTTGCGACGCCGCGCACCTGGTCGCCGATGCTCTCTGCGGAATCTTGTCCTACGAACCCGACTTCGAAGTGCTGGCCCCCCGGCCGAACCGCGGCATTGACGCCGTTGAGCAGGCCCTGGCGCTTCGCCCGGACGTGACACTGATCGATTACTGGATGGAAGACATGGAAGGGGCGGCGGCCGTACGGCTGATCCGCCATCACCGGAGGGAAGCGAAGATCATCATATTGTCGTGGTTTCACGGAACCAAGGAGATCGAAGCCTCCCTGGATGCAGGGGCAGTGGGCTTCTTCCCCAAGACGTTGTCGGTCGCCGAGGTTAGCGAAGGGATCCGCAGGGCTCACGCAGGTGAATCCCCGGTTTTTCTAAAAGAACTGGAGCAGATGTTTCTGACAATCAGCCAGCGCAGTCATGAGGCCTCTGATCTGTGGACGCGCCTTGAGGGCCTTTCCCGCCGCCAGGTGGAAATCATCACGTTGCTTTCCATGAACCTGACCGCCAAGGAGGTAGCCAAAAAGCTATCGATCAGCCCCCAGACCGTGAAAGTTCATCTAAGGAACATCCTGGAGAAAACCGGCGCTCACTCGTACGTGGATGTGGTGAATATGGCCCGGGCCTGCGGTTTGATACGCACCTGATCCGGATCTGACTCGGCCACCGCCGGAATCGTGAACGAAACGGTCGTCCCCCGTCCGGGAGCCGAGGATGCCCGTATTGAGCCCCCGTGCTGCTCGACTATCTCCTTGCAGATTGCCAGGCCCAGGCCGGTACCCTGGATCGCCTGCTTTTCGGCCGAGGAGGACCGGAAGAATCGGCTGAAAACCTGCTCCTGCTCCTCCTCCGGAATGCCCATGCCCTGATCCCAAACCTCGATGCCGACCTTGCCGTCGTCGAAGCGCGCCCGAATGCCGATCCCCCCGCCCGGATACGAAAACTTAACCGCATTGCCGATCAGGTTGAACAGCACACGCTCAATTTGTTCCCTGTCGGCATCCAGCGGAGGCAGATCGCCGGGCACATCCACTTCCAAGACAAGCTCTCTTCGCTCGATGGCCGGCATAACGGTCTGCTTGATCTGATCCACCAACGCATTCAGCGGCACCGGCGCTTTGTTGACGGTGAACTGGCCCGATTCGATGCGCGACAGCGTCAACAGATCCTCGATCAAAGCCAGGAGCCGGGAAGAGTTTCGCTCGACTATCTTCATCATCCCCAACTGCTCACCGTCCATTGTGCCCGGGTCGGTCATGAGCATGTCCATGTAACCCATGATGCTGGTCAACGGCGTCCTGAGCTCGTGGGAAACCGAGGAAACGAAAGATGATTTTGCCTGGTCGAGTTCTCTTAGGCGTGCGACGCTTTCTCGTTCCTTTTCCAGGGCCGAAACGAGTCTCTGTTCAACCTGATGCTCCTTGGTGATGTCCTGGGCCGTCCCGACCATGCTGGTGGCGTTGCCTTGCTTGTCGAGCAAAACTTCCCCTCTGGAGCGCACTACCCTGACCTCATCACCGCGCAGGATCTGATGGTCGAACCGGAAACCCGTCTTGTTTGACACAGCACTATGCACCGCTGCCAGGGTGCGATCGCGGTCGGCGGGGTGCACCCGCTCCAACCAGGCAGCGAAGCTGGGTTCAAAACCCTCTACCGGCGTGCCGAATATCCGGTACAGCTGGTCGGACCAGGTCACATCGTTTGTGATGATGTTCCACTCCCAGCTTCCCGTCTGAGCGATTTCCTGAGCATGGTCCAGTTGGACCAGCGCCTCGGATAGCTTGGCGTTAGACATCTCCACGTCGGCGCGGGCAATCTCGTTCTGCCTCCATGTGATCAGGCAGGCCGCGCTCTCTCCAAGAATGAAGCCGGCATGAATCATCGCCCACCGCCAGGGATGGGCAATCGCGTCGGGATGGTTGTAGACCGAATCCGGGTCGAGAACACCGACAACCCCGTGGTGGAGAGCGACGTACCCGAAGGCGATCAAGAACGGAATCCAGTCCTGGTAAAGGGCGACGACCGCTACCATGACGAAGAAGTGGAAATGCATCTCGATGTAGCCCCCGGAAAAATGCACCAGCAGCGCTGATGACGTAATCAGGCCCACGCTCGCGGCTCCTGTTCGGACCCGGCGGCGGAAGCGAGTGGACGCGGCGATGAGGGCGGCCGCGGCAATTGAGCCGGTCTCTAGAAGGGAGTGCCACAGCCCGTACCCTCGCAATAGGGCGAACACGGCCAGCCCGAATGCGTGCGCCCATAGAAGCACAACTATGTACCGGTGCCGGGATCGCCAGGTTTTTTCCGGAAGGGCCAAGCCCTGGGGCAGGAAATGGCGGACTTTTCGAAGCGCTCGCGACGCAGAGTCCCTCAGATGCGCTCCGGCCGAAACTGGGGCAGACGGGGCGGACGTGGCTTGATCGAGCAATTCCCTGGACCTTTCTCTTTGGTAAAAGGTCGGCACTCCCTAAGTCATTTATTACCTTTCTGCGGGAAAAAATCAACCAAACGGGGGATAAACTCCAAAATTCTCGTCTCAGCCGGACTCGGCGCCGGCGGGGCGTTGACGGCCTTGCGGCCTGCCCTTGACGGCGATAACGGCGGCGAGACCGGTGGTGATGGGAACCGACGCCACAAGCCCGATGCTCCCCACCAGCGTCCGCAGGATTTCTTCGGCGACGATCTCGCTGGTCACGACATCGCCGATTCTCGATCCCCCCAGCGTGAACAGCATCAGCAGAGGCAAGGATGCTCCGGCATACGCCAGAACCAGGGTATTGACGGTGGAAGCGATGTGGTCCCGGCCGATCCGAATAGCGAATCGATAAAGCTCCAGGGCGGTCAGGGAGGGGTTCGACGCCCGCAGTTGCCACACCGCCGAGGCCTGGGTGACCGTGACGTCGTCGAGAACCCCGAGGGAGCCGATGACGATACCCGCCAGCACAAGGCCGCGAAAGTTGATCGATCCGGCGGACGCCACGTTCAAGAAAGTGGCCTCCTCGGAACTGAATCCGGAAAGTTGGCCCATCGCGACAAACGCAAATGCGAGCAGGGCCGTGATCGAAAGGCTGACCAGCGTTCCGAGAAGCGCACTGGTGGTCCTGGCATTGAACCCGTGCGCGGTATACAACCCGACGAACATCACCAGCGCCGAGCCCACCACCGACACGGCCACGGGGTCGGAACCGTCCAGGATCGCGGGAAGAACGAAAAAGACCAGGACGCCCAGGCTGACCGCCAGCCCCGCGAGCGCGCTCAGGCCCTTCAGGCGGCCGAGCGCCACCACCACGGCGGCGAAAATGGCCGCCAGAAGAAGCATCGGCCGGGAGCGCTGCCGGTCGGCGAAATAGTACTCCTCCCCTGCCGGCGCCTTGGGGTCCTTGGCGAGAACGATCTTGTCCCCCTCCTTCACCGGCAGCGGCGAGACTCCCTCGGACAGATCGAAGGCAGCCTCGCGCCCCCGGTCGGGGCCTGACGTGAGTGTGGCCCGCCCCTGAGTACAGGTCTGGGCGGGCTCCGAGGCGGCATCCTCATCCAATTTCGAAGGAGTGTCGAAGCCCGGGCACGGGCCTTCCTCCACCGCGGTAACGGTCGCGTCGGCCAGTCCGGATGGAAAATCAACCGCCGCCTTTCTGGTCGACCCTTCCGGCCACAGAACGACCAGCCCGGCAAGGGTTGCCAGCGCGAAAGGCAGAGTGATGAGGGCAAGTAAACGGCGGATATTCGCAGGGGTGTGGAAGTCCCCGGGCACGTGGGAATGCGAGTGTGTCATCTGGTTTCACTTTAGGCCGTCGCCGCCGGCCCCGAGGGGCATGCCCTTTGCACCCCACAAGACGTGCCATTAGGCCCTTCCGGCCGGCACGGCCCGGTGCGACACTTTTTGCAGAGACGAGAGGAGGTGACGCGATGTTTGACGTGATCAGCGGCGCCAAGCCGATCGATCTGCACCCGGCCGGAGAGAGCACCGACCCCAGAATCTACGAGTGTGCGTCATGTGGAGACCGCTACCACGACCACGAGGTAAATCTCATGGGAGGGCTTTGTCCCAAGGATGGAGCGGTTTTCCGCCCTCTGGGGCCTTTTGAGAGAAGGCACCCGGAGTTCCGCCGGAACTTCCTGCGTAGGACGGCCTAGACCGACCGGTTTGCTTCGCCCTGGGGGATCGGCAGGAGCCCCCCAGGGCGGCGCGCCCCTAACCCTTTACAATCGCGCCCCGGCCACGTCGCTTGAAACCTAGCGAAGCGATCCGCTACGACGGCGGCGGCGGCCCCTGCCCGAGGAGAAGGCGATCCGGGGAGGACTGACCTTCATCCCGTGTGCTTCGAATTCCTTTGACAGATTGAGAACAGACGCGACCCTGCCGACGTCCCCCCGTTCGGCCGAACTAACCAGAGTGACTCCCTGACCTTCACGCCCGGCTCTTCCGGTGCGGCCGACCCTGTGCAGATAGGCCTTGTGATCCTCCGGCGGGTCGTAGTTAATCACGTGGGTCACGTCGTCGATGTCCAGACCCCTGGCCGCCACATCGGTCGCTACGAGGGTGGTGATCTTGCCCCTATCGAAGTTTTCCAGCGCACGCTGGCGAGCGGACTGGCTCATGTCGCCGTGCATAGCGGCCGACGCGATTCCCTGCCCCTTTAACTTCATCGCGAGGCGATCGGCGCCACGCTTGGTCCTTACGAAAACGAGACTGAGCCCGCCCTCGGCCTTCAAGAGATCAACGAGAGCCTGGGCCTTGCGGTCCGCCTCCACGGGCAGGAACCGATGGGAGATTTCCTCCACCGTAACCGTGGGCGAAACGACCTCGTGCTTGACGGGGTCCCGTGTGTACGCCTTTGCCATGTGGCCGATGGCACCATCGAGTGTGGCCGAGAAAAACATGGTCTGGCGGTCCGTGGGAATCCGGCGGACGATCCGGTTGACCTGAGGCAAAAAGCCCATATCGAGCATACGGTCGGCCTCGTCGAGGACGAGAATCCGTATCGAAGACAGGTCGACCGTTCTACGGGAAGCGAAGTCCTCGAGGCGGCCCGGGGTTGCAACGATCACATGCGCACCGCGTAGCCGCGATGCCTGTCCCTCCATACCCACGCCTCCGTAGGCCGCAGCCACCTTGAGTTTCTTTGGTTTGCAGACTGCAGCAAACTCCTCCGTGACCTGAACCGCCAGCTCGCGGGTGGGAACAAGGATCAACGCGCCCGGCCGGCGATCCCCGGGGTCAAGCCGCTCAACTATTGGAAGAGCGAATCCAAGAGTCTTACCTGAACCTGTGCGGCTCTTGGCCAAAACATCCTTGCCGGCGATTGCGTCGGCAATGACGAGTCTTTGAATGGGAAAGGGTTCGAGGATATTTCTGCTCGTGAGGGCAGAAACAACCTGCGGGGAGATGCCGAGGTCGGCAAAGGTCGAGTTAGACAAATTTAGCTCCTTGTAAGGCGTCCACATAACGCCGTTGTTCGGGCGAGGATTCACGCCCCGAACTTGCAAGAAACCAAGCGAAGAAGCCTCACGAAGCACGGGCGGCCCGTGCTCTTGTCATCAAGAGTAACACCCGCTCAGGCAATCCGAAAGGAATAGGTCTGGGCCCCCCGGGTTTCTAGACCAGACAACTGTCCGAAGAAGTCGGTCTGCCCGAGCGTTTCAGTGAGCTGATAAACCATTCGTCGTCGGCGGGAAGCTCAGCGTGAACTGCTTTCAGGCAATAGCCACCGTTGTCCAGAGAAACAGTGAGGGCAACGTAGGGCGAACCGTTGAAACCTTCTTCCTCCAAGCGAGAAACGTCGGCGGTAAAAGCCCCGTTGTTCCCAGCAGCGTAGGACTCCATGGCGGTTCCGGCATTCTTGAGCGTCGACTGGCTCTGAGCAATCCAGGCCTTCTTTCGTTGAGAGAGAAAAACGGGAGTCGCTATCGCGCCGAGGATTGCTATCACGAGTATGACCACGACCACTTCGACCAAACTGAAGCCGCGTGCGTCGGCCGCAGGTCGCATAAAGACCCTCAACATGAGTTCTCCCTCTGTTCACAAGAACATGCACTCCCCTCAAGGGTTAGAAAGGTTACGACAAACCGGGCGGGGAGGTTTGAACAAGGTGCCCTGAGAAGCCGGGCTGCTGCCCGTGGCAGCCACCGGACGGCGGGGGGCTTAACCGGCCGTCGAAGCGGGGGATTTCAGCGGAGCGACGAGGACAACCCCCGCCTCAACTCTGGCGTCGAGTTTCCGGACCGGCTTTCGAGCACACCCCGAAATCGCCTCCCCGGTGGTCACGTCAAATACCGAGTTGTGCCAGGGGCACTCCACGAAACAGCCGTCTTTCAGCCGGTTATCTCCCAGCGGCCCGCCCGCGTGAGAGCAGGCATTGTCGATGGCATGGATTTCTCCGTCGACGTTGGCCAGCGCTATTTCCATCGTGCCGACCTTGGTCTTGAGAACCCAGCCCGTCGGAATATCGTCCAGCCGGGCAACCGGGACGAACGGAGCCACGCCGGCGGCGACGGTTGCCGGACCCGGCGGGGCAATAAGCTCGGCTGGAACGGCTCCGTTGGTCGTGCCCGCGACTGCCGTCATCCCCTCCGTTGGGCCGGAGCCGTTTACCGAAGGAACATCTCCGGCGGCAAACTCTCCGGCGGGCAAGGTCGAGTCGCTCAAGGGGCCACCACCAGCTTGAGTGGCTTGGACTTGGGCAGCGAGGGAAGAATCGTCGTCTCCTCGGGCTCGGGGCCCGGCGCCCACTGCCCTTTGAACACGGCGGCTATCTGCGTCCCGAAAGCGTCCAGCCCTTTCCGGTGAACGGTGTCGCCCAGGGTCTCGCCCCGGTCTCGCATGGCCTCCCAGATTCCGATGATCGCCCCGGTGATGGTGAAGACATCGTCCTCGGAAATTCGTCCGACGACCTGGCCGATTCTCCCTCTGGAGAGATCCCCACCGAGCCAGACCTGGTACCCGAGCATGGTGGCCCCGGAAATGGTGACCTTGCTGCCGGAGAAGCCGACGTCCGCGATCTGGTGCTGGGCACAGGCATTGGGACAGCCCGAAATACTCACCCTAAGCTGCGAGTTTCTGAGCAGAGCCGGGTGGTTGAGAAGCTCGGCCGCCACTCCGGGCGCCGGAGTCAGGGCCAGAGTGCAAACCGGGCCGCCGGCGCAGGCCCTCACGTCCTGGGCGCTGTCGGCCCCCTCCAGTCCGAGCCTTATCTCCGCCAGCCGAGCCCGCAGTTCGATTATGCCTCCGATATGGACGTGGCGGAACATCACATTTTGGTTGCGGGTGAAATAGATCTTCTGATCGGCATGGACGTCGGCCAACTCGGCCAGTACCCGCATGTCGGTGCTGTCGATGTCGCCCAGCGGGACATTGACGGTAACCATGGCGTACCCCGGAATGCGCTGGGGCCGCACGGCGGTGCTCCAGCCACCCTCCGGGGCGCATGACAAGATGCCCGCGAGCTCCGCAGAAAGCGGCGTGGACAGAGGCTTGGGCTCAGGCCACTGTTTCTGCCGCGCCCTTTCGAAAAACTCCTCGAACAGTTCCAGAAATACCGGCTCTGTCAATTTCTTGATGAGGTACTTGAGCCTGGCCTTCAGCGGCTGATCGAACGCTCCGTGGGTTGTAAAGAGGTCGAACAGGGCGTGCGTAGCAGGAAGAACTTCCCTGCGGGGCAGGAAATCGACGGCCTTGATCGACAACGTAGGCGAAGACTTTCCGAGGCTTCCCCCCAGCCAGAGTTCATAACCCAGCTCGCCTTCGGGAGAAATCTTCGAAACGAATCCCACGTCATTTACCAGGGCATGGTGGCGGCAGTCCTCGCAACCTCCGAAGCAGACATTGATTCGCTGCGGCATTTTCGTGTCGAGATCGGGAGTCATCGCAAGGATGGACTTCGTGACCGCCCGGGCGTCTACCGAGCAGTCGAAGGGCTCCTCCAGGCCGACACCGGCGAGCGGGCAGGACATGACTCCCCGCATCGTGTGACCGCAGGAGGATCTGGTGGTGAGACCGAGGGCCCGGATTCGCTCCAGAACTTCGACCACGTTTTCGGCAGCGATGTGATGAAACTGCACCTGTTGGCGGGTTGTGATGTGCAGCCATCCCTTTCCGAACTCTTCGGCAATGCTTGCGAGGCCGCGGGCGGCGGCGGTGTCGATGCTGCCGTCGGTGCGCGTCCGGATCATGAACACACCGGGCTGATCCTGGGCGCACACGCCGTGCATCTTGAGCGCGTAACGTTCCTCCGGGCTGAGCCAGGAGTCGCCGTCCGCGGTCAGCCGGTCGAGATCAACCGGCAGACCCGCTCGTTTCGCAGCCGGAATGTTGGGGGGCAGATTTCTCTCCTTCGTGGAAGCCCGCTTAATGCCGGCCTGATGACGGGCAAAGAGCCAGGCTCGTTGGAGCGAGCGATGACTCTCAGCAATATTCCAGGCTCCCCGTAACGACCCGGTATCCGACGTGTAAGGGAGAGGTAAAGAAGGGTTTCGGTTTTGTTTCTCCCCCGGCTCCTACACGAATGCGCAGAGGGGAAGGCGGGCGTACAAAAACATCGCCGGACCCGAAGGCCCGGCGATGTTCCTCTCTACCGTAAGAGAGACCTCCAGCTTAACTCTGTGCGGCCATTGAGCCCCTTGGGGCTCCCCGTGCCGACTCGGCGGTCGATACTGCGATCGCCAGCAAAGCGGTGGCAAAGTGGAGCCCGTTGTCGGGGTGGTTGAGCGCCAGAATGTTGAACTCGTTTCCGACGAGGAACAGCCCCAAGGCGCCCACGAGCAAGTACACAACGCCCACGAGCAAATTTACCCGCCGGGACATGATTGCCCCCGCGGCGGCTCCGCCTATCAGCAAGGCGCCCACCGCAAGATGAATGATGTTATGCAGCGGGTTCACTTCGAAAAACAGAAGGTTCTTGCCTTCCGTCGCCGCGAACTCCACACCACTTGTGATGGCGAACCCGACAGCTCCCACCAGAACGTAGACCGCCCCGAAGATGTATCCGAATCCCCGGTTCAAAGTCATGTTTCACCTCCTCTTTCTCTATTTATATTTACCCGGTATTCGGAGCCCGAAGCGGCCACGGATGGGTTGGATGAGATGATCGCGGGATGAGCGCCCCGCCCGCCACGCCGTGAAGGCGCACCCTCAAGCTGCGGTGGCTCTGCGCGAGATGATCTTCGGGCACCTGATCAGCCAGGCGGTGTCCACCGTGGCGGAGCTTGCACTGGTCGACCGCCTGGCCGAAGGGCCGAAAACCGCGGCAGAATTGGCCGGCGAGATCGGGGCAAACCCCGGCAGCTTCGGGCGCTTCATGTCCGCTTGCCGCCACCTCGGGCTTTTTACCGCTCGCGAAGGCGGCAAGTATGAAGTCACCGAGCTCGGCCGGTGGCTGGGGTCGGAGAGGCCCACGCTTCGAGACCTGGCTATTGCGCTTGCCGCTCCGGGTCACTGGCGCACGATCGAAGGCCTAAAGCATTCGGTGCTAACGGGCCGGCCTGCCGCCGAACCCAACCTTGGGACGGATATCTGGACCTACTACGGCAGCAACCCCGAAGAAGGCTCGGTTTTCGCTTCGGCGATGAGCAACATCTCCGCCGAGGTTTCCGAAGAGGTGGTGGCCCGGTATGACCTCTCGTGGGCCGGCATGATCGTCGACGTGGGGGGCAGCCACGGAGTCATGCTCACCCGGCTCCTGCGGGCAGCCCCCGCGGCAAAAGGCATCTTGTTCGATCTGCCGGCCGTGATCGCTGAGGCACGCGAGCGGCTTGAGGGACCTCTGCGGGAGCGGATTTCGCCGGTGGCGGGGGATTTTTTCGACGAGGTCCCTTCGGGGGGTGACCTTTACCTCTTGAAAACCATAATTCACGACTGGGACGACGAAAAGGCCCTGCGCATCCTTGCCAACTGCAGGAAAGCCGCCGGACCCGGCAGCAGGCTGCTTCTTGTTGAAAGGGTGACCGACGTCGAACCGGACCCCACCGACGCTCTGGCCGACCTGCTGATGATGGTGATCCTCGGCGGCAAGGAGCGATCGCGAGCCGAATTCGAAGATTTACTAGCCCGTTCTGGATGGCGCCTGGCCAGGGTGGTCCCCTTGACCATGCACAAACTCCTGGAGGCGGTGCCGGCCTAGGATTGCCAAACCGCCGGGGACCTGTACCCGTCGAAATTTTGGTTCGGCCGGGCTGGTGAGGGGTAGAAGCCCACCAGAAGAATCGAGGTATCCCTTGACGAGGAGGGCTCCATGAAATCGCTGAAAATCTCCGCAAGCCTACTTTTTATTGCCGTTCTAACTGCATCGTGCGCAGAATCAAAGACCGCTGCCCCCAAAGGCCCGACGAAAGCCGAGTTCGTAAAGCAGGCCAACGCAGTCTGCGCCGATCAGCAAGAGAAATTCAACAAACTTTTCGAGACCGACTTTCCGGTCGTCGAAGAGAGGCTCCCGCAGTTCTTCAAAAAAGCCGCACCGATTTTGAAGGCACAGGTGGATGGTCTACGAGAACTCGAGCCGCCGGCGGCAGACGAGAAGAAGATTAAGGCATTGATCGCCACGGGAGACAGGGCAGTCGCCGACTTCGAGGACGCCACCACGGACCTCGAGAAAGGCAAGAAGCTCTTCGACGAGGAAGGCGGCGAAAACTCGAACAAGTTCGACGAGGACGCCAAGGCTTACGGTCTGACCAAGTGCGCCGAAGACGAGGACGAAGAAGAAGAGAAGGTCGACGCATCCAAATTCTCAGCCGATAAGAAGGCATACATCGAAAAAGCCGACGCGGTCTGCAAGAAGTACAACGACCAGATTCATGAGGCGGAGGACCAGGCCTTCCAGTCGTTCCCGCCGAAGATCGAGGCCTGGGCCGACTTCCTGCCCAAAGCCGTCGCAATAGAAAAGCAGGGAATCGAGGAGCTGCGCGCCCTGAGCCCCCCGGCCGAGGACGCCGACAAGATAAAGGGCATCCTTGACGAGCGGGCGGAGACTATTGCCATCGCCGAAGAGGCAATACCGCTTGCGGCCGCCAAAGACGTCGATGCATTCGCAGACAAAGCCGGTGAGCTTTTTTCAGGCTTCGAGGACAACGATGCGACGCAGCGCGAATACGGCTTCCAGGAATGCGGCAGCGGAGACGAGGAAGAGGGCAACGGCGAAGGCGAAACCGAGAACTAGTGGAACCGGGCTTACCGGATAGTTCGGGTTAGGGCAATCCTGGGGCAATAAGCTCCGTCGCGCGGGATCGAAAGGCTTCCCGGCGGGAGGGGGGCAGACCGGCCTCCATGGCCGCGACCGCCGCAGCGGCCTCACCGGCCGCAGCGGCAGCCTCTTCGTCACGTCCGGCTTGCGAAAGAACGGCGCTTAGAGCGTGCACCGCCGGGAACAGTAACTGAGGGCTCTTCAGCCGGCGGCCGAGTTCGGCGGCCGTCTTCAGCTCCCGAGTCGCTTCATCCAGGCTGTTCATCGCGGCCAGAGCCCTCCCAAGCACGGTCTTGCCGGCAAGCTCGTATTTGGCTCGGCCGTGACGGCGGGCTCTCTCAATCGAGTCCGTCGCCGCGTTTGCCGCTTCTTCAAACGAGCCCGCCGCCAGCGCCGCTTCTGCGGCGGCCTCGGCGACTCTGCTGCCGGCAAGCCACTGATGGAAACCCTTGAGGTTCTCAGCCTGTTCCCGGAGGACAGGGATGGCCTTTTGAGCTCGCCCGGGCTCCCCGTCGAGGACATCGAGGAAAACCAGATCGATGGCCCCCTGAACCGGGCTCATGGGAAAGCCGACTTGCTTTCCCATTTCGATTCCTTCCTCGACCATCTTGCGAGCGCCCGCCGCGTCGAGGGTGTCCCTCAGGATCCCTCCTCCGATCACCATGGCCCTGGAGGCAAACACGGACGGGCCCAGTTCGTCCGCCCGCTCCAAGACCCTGCTCAGTACCGACAGGGCGTCTTCGAACTTGCCCTGGGATGCAAGCGCCAGAGCAAGCTGAGCACCGTTGGAAATCAGGCCCTCCACGTGAAAAACGTTGCTTCCGATCTCGTAGCCCCGCCGGGCGAGGTCCACCGCCGATTGGAAGTCACCGCGCCAGTAGCGATGCAGGCCCGTGACGCCGATAAAAGAGCTCAGGTCGCCCTGGGGGCCGTCGGAGGGCCAGACGCGCAGGGCTTCATCGCCCAGTTCCACCGCCCGCGCAATCTCACCGTTCATCCCGGCGGAAAGACAAAGCACGCCCAGCGCCGAGCCTCGAAGATCCTCAGCCCCCAGTGACTCGACCAGTTCGATTGCCTTGCGCCCGTGCTCCTCTATGCGTCCCACATCCGCCATCCAGTAGAAGCTTCTGGCCAGCGCGAGCTCGGCGGTCAGCAAGTCCCTGCCCGACAGCGAATCAAGCAAGCCGGTCAGCTCGGCGGCCGCTCGCTGGAAGTCTGCGCTTTCTACGAATGTCTCCGCTTTCTTGAGCCTTATCTGAATGGCTTTCTCCGGGTCGGAATCACTCAGCAGGACCAGAGCCTCCTCGTAAGCCGAGATGGCCTCGCCTTTTGCCCAGGCCATCCGTGCGTTGCCCGCGACCGCCAGCAGATAATGCACCGCCTTGGCCGCCTCCCCGGCCTCCTTATAGTGGTGCGCCAAAAGCGCGCCAACCTCAGGCGATTTCTTTTCCGAAGCCTGTTCCAGGAAATTGGCGACCGAGGCGTGTAGCTTGCGGCGAGTCGCCTTCGGCAGCGTCGAGTAGGCGACCTCCCGGATCAGCATGTGCTTGAAGGTGAACTCAGAGTCGTCGCCGAAGCGGGAAGACCGCTCGCGCCTTATGAAGTCCTTGGCCTCGAGGAGGTCGAGAAGCTCGTCGGTTGCGCCGTTGACGCCGAGATGGGCAACCACCCCCCTCCAGAAAACCTTTCCCACCACCGAGGCGTTGAGGACCAGCTTCTTTTCGTCGGAGGCCAGTGAATCAAGCCGCGCGGCGATGATGCTTCTGAGGTTGGTCGGCAGCTCCGCTCCGGGATCTGAGGTTCCCTCGGCGACCGAGGCCGCCAGCTCCTCAATGAAAAGGGGATTGCCCTCGGCGATGACTTCCACCCTGCGGGCCGCCGCGCCCGCTTGTTCCCCCCCGACCAGTTGCATCACGAGCTTGCGGGTCGCATCGGAGGAAAGCGGCTCCAAAAGCAGCGCCGAGTACGACGGCAATCCGCCTCCCCACTCAGGGCGGTCGCGGAGCAGTTCCGGGCGGGCCAGCGTCATGAACAGCGCCGGCACCTCCCTCACCCTCTCCGCCAGCGACCTCAGCAACCGCAGGAGAGTCTCATCTGCCCAGTGAATGTCCTCGAAGACGAAAAGAGTGGGCCTCTTTGCCGCAAGAGCCTCGCAGAAGCGGCGGACGGAGTAGAACAGCGATTGCTGATCGGCAACCGCGTCTGCTGCGCCGGCGCCGATAAGGGCGGTCAGGTGGCCGAGCACTTCGTCCGGCCCCTGCCCGCCGAAGACGTCCCGGAGAGTCTCTGCCAGCTTCCGCGCCGCCTCGTCGGGAGAATCTGTTTCGTAAATGCCGGCCAACTTCTTTAGCTGCTCCACAAAGGCGCCGTAGCCGGTGCGCTCACCGTAGGGCAGGGACCTGCCGGATAGCCGGAACGCGCCCGAGGCTTCGAGTAAATTCGCGAATTCCTGATAAAGCCTGGTCTTTCCGATCCCGGGTGGGCCGATGATCGTGACGAGATGAGGACGGCGGTTTCCCGTTACCTTCTCCCATAGTCCCATCAGCTCTCGCAATTCGGCTTCCCTTCCGATCATTGCAGTCCGCGAGGGACGCCCCGCCGGAATATCCAGCGCCTCGACCGCGAGCCACGCTTTGACGGGAGACTGCTTCCCCTTGAGCTCAAGCGGCTCGACGGGCTCATAGCGAAAGGTGTAGCGGGTAGCCCGGTAGGTTTCCTCCCCGACCAGAACCCCGATCTGAGGAGCGGCGGACTGAAGCCTTGCGGCAGTATTTGTGACGTCGCCGATCGCCGTCATCTGACGGTGACCCTCGGGCCCAACCGGAGCAAACATGATCTCGCCGGTGTTAATGCCGACCCGCAGGGGCAGCCCGCCGAATTCCTCGGCCTGCTCCGCGGCGTATTTCTGCATCTCAAGCGCCGCCCGAACGGCTCTCTCGGCGTCGTCGCCGTGTGCGACGGGGGCCCCGAAAAGGGCCATGAGGCCGTCGCCCATCACCGCGTTGACCGAGCCGCCGTATGAGTCGACCACCTGGCCGACCTTTGCCATGGCGCCGTCCACCATCGCCCTGACGTCCTCGGGGTCCATCTGCTCGGACAGCGTGGTGAAACCCGACAGGTCGGCGAAAAGGACCGTGGCCCAGCG
>JBOGWH010000014.1:0-1480 GCA_050692975.1 Actinomycetota bacterium
GCCTTGGCGAGGAGAGTCTTGCCGCAGCCGGGGGAACCGAACAGCAGAACCCCTTTCGGCGCCACCGCCCCGTAGGCGGCAAAGCGGCCGGGATCCTTGAGATAGTCGGTGACTTCTCTGAGCTCGGTGATGGCTTCTTGGGCCCCGCCCACGTCGGCGAAGGTAACTCGGGTCTGGTCGTCGTCATCCTGGCCCGGCTTCCCCCGGCCCTTGGCCGCCTGCCGGCGGAAGGTGCCGAACTCGGCTACTCCCGAAAGCGAGGACTCGGTGCCGCGGGAAAGGAAAATGAGTCCGAAGACGGTCGCTAGGAAGAGCACCGGGTACACGAAGGTCACCAACAGCCTTGCGAGTGCGATCGGCGTCTGTTTTTCCACCTCGACATCGGCCCCGCCCAACGACATCAGGGAAATGAGGTTCTGGGTCGCAGCGTCCGAGGCGGGATAGGAGGCCTGGAAGGGCCTGATCGGCGGGGGACAGGGAAGCCGGCGCGCAGGGAATGCGCCCTTCTCGGCGGCCTCCTTGGCCGTGGGACTGCCCTCTTTCAGGCACCGCTGTCCGACGATAACCGCCTGCTCGTCCAGCAGCCGGGCGACGCGTATTTGTCCTTTGGAGGCAAGCTCGAGAACGCGGTCCAGCGGCAGCTCGGGGGCGGACCGGGGGATTCGCAAGGTCAGAAAGAGCAAGGCGGTGAAGCTGACCACCAGCACCGCCAGAGCGCTCGCCAGGATGCGGACCATGCGGTTGGGCCGCTTTTTGGCCCCCGGGGCCTTTTTCGACTCCCTCATCTGCCGGGGGCTAGGGGGATCCGCCTTGCCTTCTGAAGACGCGCGCTGGGAGCGCGTGTTTCGCGCCCAGATCACCACTGACCGCGCAGCCGGCGCAACGGACCTGCTTGCGCGTCGGCCTGCGCTGGATCGGCCCGAAGGGTCGCTAAACAGGTCTGGCCCCGCGAGCCTCTGCGCCGCAGCCCGGCCCCGGCGGCAAGCCCGGCCAGGATCGCGAGCCCCGACACCGCGACCGGGGAACCAGGCGAGGGCGACCTTGCACTGGCGAGCAACTCCTGGCCGTCTTCGAACTCGCCGAGCCCGGCGCCGTCTTCTCCGGCGGTGGCGACCTCCATCTCGCCCTCCTCCTCACGGTCGGGCATCGGCTGCCCGTTCGTCGCCGACGCCTTCACCTTGCCCTGAGCGTTTGAATGGCTCTGGGCCTGGGACGGCCCCGGGGGTGGTGGGGGAGGAGGCTGGCCAGAAATGCTGGCAGCGGTCCCAGGCGCCAAGCCCGGCACGGCCAAGGGGGCAAGCCCGGTCGCTGTGTGAGTTGCCGGCACCGGGAGCGGATCCCCGGATGGCGGCGCAGGGGGCTTATCCGCAGCAGCCTGCTGGGTGTGCGACCCGTCACCGGGGTTGGGGGGGCCGGGGGGCTCATCACGTTTTTCGGGAACTGTGTTCGCGCAGTCCTGCGGATTGGGGGGGATGGGGTG
>JBOGWH010000015.1:0-3086 GCA_050692975.1 Actinomycetota bacterium
ACCTAAAGCCCATCGCCAACCCCGAAATAGAGGTCAGGCACTTCGAGGAGGGAGAGTCCCTGACGTTCACCGCCATGGTCGAGGTCCGGCCCGAGTTCAAGCTGGCCGACTACAAGGGGCTGAAGGCGTCCCGCTCCTCCTGGCGGGCAACCGAGGAGGAGATCACGGCCCAAATCGACCGCCTGAGGGAACAGTTCGGAACCCTGGAGGTGGTCGCGCGCAATGCGTCAAAGGGCGACTTCGTCACCATCGACATCTTTGCCAGCCGCCACGGGGAGAAGGTCGGAGGCATCGATGCCGAGGACCTGGTCTACGAGGTGGGGTCGGGCACCTTCGTTGCGGGTCTCGACGAGGAGCTGGAGGGAAAAAGGACCGGCGACATCCTTAAGTTCAACGCGGCGCTGCCCCCGGGTGCAGGGGGGCCTCAGCTCGAATCCTCCGCGGAGGCCCCGGGCGAAGCGACGTTTCAGGTGGTTGTCAAACAGGTTCAGACCAAGCGCCTTCCGGCGGCCGATGATGAGTTCGCAAAGCTTGCGTCGGAGTTCGACACTCTCGAGGAGTTGAAGGCAGAACTGCGCTCCAGGATCGAGGCCGCTAAAAAGGAGAGGGCCAATGCCGAAGTTCGCGAGGCCATCCTGGACGCGCTCATAGAGGAGACCGATCCGCCGATTCCGCAGGCAATGATCGATGCGGACCTTCAGGCCCGCTTGGCCAGGCTGGTCCGGGAGTTGGAGCGGAACGGCCTTAATCTCGATCAGTACCTGCAGGCCTCCGGCCAGAGCCAGGAGGACCTGATCAAAGAGACGACGCAGGCGTCCCGGATCACCGTCGCCGGCGACCTGGTGCTCGACGCAGTCGCCGAAGCCGAAGAGATCAAAGTCACCCGTGAAGACATCGCGCACGACATTGCGGTGCTGGCTCAGCAGACCGGGACCGATCCCGAGGAGATGGCAAAAAACTTCGCCGATGCCCAGAGGGTGAACATGCTCGCCGGTGATATCCTTCGAAGGAAGGCGCTCAGCTTCCTGGTAGAGCACGCCGAAATCGCAGACGAAGACGGGCCGGCGCCCGAGCAAGAAATCTCGGAGCCGCTCGGGACACAGGAGCCTTAATGGACAACTATCTGGTGCCCATGGTCATCGAGCAGACCAGCCGGGGGGAGCGCTCTTTCGACATTTATTCCCGTCTTTTGAAAGACCGGATCATCTTTCTGGGCACTCCGATCGACGATGCGGTGGCCAACCTCATCACCGCCCAGCTCCTTTTCCTGGAGTCCGAAGACTCCGACCGGGACATCGCCCTTTACATCAACTCTCCGGGGGGCCAGGTTTATGCGGGCCTGGCGATCTACGACACAATGCAGTACATCAAGCCCGCCGTCTCCACCCTGTGCCTGGGCATGGCCATGTCGATGGGCGCCATCTTGCTGGCGGGAGGAGAAAAGGGCAAGAGATTTGCCCTTCCCAACGCCAAGATCATGATCCATCAGGGTTCGGCCGGCTTTCAGGGCACCCCGACCGACATCGACATCCAGGCTAGGGAAGTTCTGGCTCTGCGGGAGCGGATGGCCGAGATCATCTCCAAGCACACCGGCCAGGACATCGAGAAGGTGAAAAACGACATCGACCGGGACAAATTCATGACCGCCGGGGATGCCAAGCAGTACGGTATTCTTGACGATATATTGGCCCACCGAGACCAGTCGGCGATAATGATGAAACAGCTGGAGGACGCCAGCGCGGCGAGCCCCCCCAGCGTGTAAATCAGGAACCGTCCGCAGAAAGTGACGTAGGAGGGATACATGCCAAAATTCGGCGAGGGCGGGGACCTTCTGAAGTGCAGCTTCTGCGGGAAGTCCCAAAAGCAGGTCAAAAAGCTCATCGCCGGTCCGGGCGTTTACATCTGCGATGAATGTATCGATCTCTGCAACGAGATTATCGAGGAGGAGCTCACCGAGACCACCGAGCTGAAGCTCGAGGAGCTCCCCAAGCCCAAAGAGATTTACGAGTTCTTAAACGATTACGTCGTCGGCCAGGAGCAGGCCAAGAAGGTCCTGTCGGTTGCCGTCTACAACCACTACAAGCGGATCCAAGCGGGTGCAAAGGGCGGCGACGACGAGGTCGAGCTGCAGAAGTCCAACATTCTTCTGCTCGGGCCCACCGGCTGCGGAAAGACCCTGCTGGCCCAGACGCTCGCCCGCATGCTCAACGTGCCTTTTGCGATCGCCGACGCCACCGCGCTTACCGAGGCGGGCTACGTGGGTGAGGACGTTGAGAACATCCTTCTCAAGCTCATTCAGGCCGCCGACTACGACGTCAAGAAGGCCGAGACGGGAATCATCTACATCGACGAGGTCGACAAGATCGCCCGCAAGTCTGAGAACCCCTCGATCACCCGCGATGTTTCGGGAGAGGGCGTGCAGCAGGCGCTGCTGAAGATACTCGAGGGGACGACGGCCAGCGTTCCTCCCCAGGGCGGCCGCAAGCACCCCCACCAGGAGTTCATCCAGATCGACACCTCCAACGTGCTGTTCATCTGTGGAGGGGCTTTCGCCGGCCTGGAAAAGCTCATCGAGGGCCGTGTGGGCAGCCGAAGCATCGGGTTCGGCGCCGACGTCCGGAAGATGGAGGAGAAGGATCTTGGAGAGATTCTCGCCAACGTCCTCCCCGAGGATTTGCTGAAGTTCGGTTTGATACCCGAGTTTGTGGGGCGGCTTCCGGTTATCAGCCACGTGCACAACCTCGACAAGGAGGCCTTGATCGAGATCCTCACCAAGCCCCGCAACGCCCTGGTGCGCCAGTTCTGCAAGACCTTCGAGTTGGACGGAGTCGAGCTTGAGTTCAGCGAAGGCGCACTGGGCGCCATCGCCGACCAGGCGATGCTGCGGGGCACCGGCGCTCGCGGGCTGCGGGCAATCATGGAGGAGGTCCTGCTGGACGTCATGTACGACCTGCCGTCCCGCAAGGACATCGGCAAGTGCCAGATCGACACGGCCACCGTGCTGGAAAAGGTCAACCCGACCCTGGTGCCTCGCACCGTAGAAACCAAGCCCAAGCGCGAACGAGGCGAACGCACGGCCTAACGCG
>JBOGWH010000016.1:0-3502 GCA_050692975.1 Actinomycetota bacterium
GGGCTCGGCGACCGGTCCCCGGTGATCAGGGCCATGCCCAACCTTGGGGCTGCGGCTCGCCGGTCGATGACGGCTCTGGCGGCGGGAACCCATGCTACGGATCTACACCGGCAGATGGCGGAAGAAATTTTCAGGGCCGTTGGTGATGCCGCCTGGGTCGAGGAGAAACAGATGGATGCAGTGACCGCCGTCTCCGGATCGGGACCGGCGTATTTCGCCCTTCTCACCGAAGCGATGGCCGCGGCGGGAATCAATCAGGGCCTCGAGCCTGCGGTGGCTGCCCGGCTCGCAGTTGAGACCCTGCACGGCACCGGAGCCGTGCTGGCCGATTCGGACATGACCCCGGAGGAGTTCAGAAAAAAGGTCACTTCCCCGGGAGGGACCACCGAAGCGGCCGTCGCCGAGTTGGAGCACGGAGGGTTTCGCGATCTGGTCGCTGCCGCGGTTGAGGCCGCAAGGCTGCGGTCCGAGCAGCTCAGCCGGTGAATGAGCCTACCGGTCGGCCTCCGCAAAACCGCTTGTGATCACGTTGAGCAGTCCTCCGGGAAGATTGTCGAAGAAGCACTGGCCCTTCAGAGTGAAGGTCGAGTTTCCCGTCAGGAACAGCTGCTTGGCATAGATCGTCCCGGTGATGCTCGCGCTACCGGAAAGGTCTGCGGTGCCGTCGGGCACAAAGACCGCTCCAACGAAGTCCAGGTTGTTGTTCAGCACAAGGTCCCCGCCCTCAACAACCAGAACCAGCGACCGGGTACCGCAGTACGGCCCCTCGTATCCGCTGAGTAGGCTCGGGCTGAGGGTCAGCTTCTTTCCCGGCGAGAGCTTCGCGTAGACGACCACGTTATTCGTGATCGAGCCGTTGATGGCAGTCATAGCGGTCAGGTCGCCGGAGTTGTTGCATCCGGTCTGCAATGGTGTGACCGTGCAGTCGTAGAAGTTGTTCTGGTTCTGGGCGACCTGCTTCAAGAAGGCGTACTGGTTGGCCGGAAGGCCCCGCGGCTCCTTGTAGCCGTAGGTGCTGAGCGCGGACGAGTCGAAGAACGAACCCGGTGGGCTGGCCAGTCCCTTTCCCCCGTTGAAAACCGGGTCGCAGAGGGTGCCGGTTACAGTTCCCCCCTGGGCGTCCTGGTCGAAACGATAGACCGAGTTGCAGTTACCGGGGCCTGCCGGGTTCAAAATCGTAGGACGGTGGATGTTCCTGCGCTCGTCCGTGGCGCAGTCGGGGTCGGTGAGCGTGGTCACGTTGCTCTCGGAGATGAACTTGGTGCTGTGAGCGGCGGGGACCAGTTCGGGATGAGCCAAGTCGACGGCGGTCGTGTCGAAAGAAATGTGATCGCGCATTCCGATACACCCGTTAGAAAACAGGCTCTCTTTTACGACCTGGGTCTGGCCGGCCGCCCGGACGTAGTCGTTGCCGTAGATCCCGACAGGGTAATCAAACGGCTTCGTCGTGACGTCCACGACAAGACTGCGGGCCCCTCCGGCCGTCGCCCCGGTGCCGTAGCTGTAGATCTTGTACTTGCCTTCGTTCGCGCCGGTCGACGGCGAGTAGGCCTGGATCCTCTGAACCCATGTCCGGTAGACCCTGCCGCCGTTGAGACTGACGGTCTGCCCTCCCGCGCCGGTAGACGGGTAGTTGTATCCCCAGACATTGCTGCATAGAGCAGATGCCGGCAGCGGTCCATCGCAGGTCATGGTGGCGACGCCGTAGGTGCGCATGTAAGCCAGAGCATGAGCCACCCCGGCTTCGGCCGCGCCCATCGCTCCGCCCGCGAGGCGGTCGCCGGTGGAATTCGATAGGTTCGCCGTTCCGACGGTGAAGATGATCGCCGCCAAACCGGTCAGCACGGTCATCACCAAAAGCATGATCACCATGGCAGAGCCGCTCTGGCCTCCGGCGCTTCGCTGGTCGGTCGGCAGCATCATCTGCTTTCTAAGCGTGGCAGGGTTGAACATGGCCATATCCTCAGTGTCTGTTTCTCAGGTCGATCTTGGTCCGGTAGTACTGCGTCCGCGGCGGGGTCAGGACCTCCAGGTCGATGACAACCTGGTCCACGCTGTTCAGTTCGGCGTCCAGAGCGGACACCCCTCCCACGAGGTCGCCCGCCGTGTCGGGACACGGGTTGAGGGCAGTTTCAACTTCCTGCCAGGTCACCACCCCGTTGTTGTTGGCGTCACACCGGTAGTCGCTGGAACGGTAGGTAAGTTTGAATACGCTCACGTTGGCCGCCAGAATCGGATACACGGTGGCGGCGGCATCGGGGATGCACGGCGGCACGGAAGCGGAAGTCGTCTGCATCACGAGGCGGGAGTTGGCCTTGTCGTAGCAGTAGGTGATCTGCTCGGGATCGGCCCCGGTGAACTGGATGATTCCGTCCCGGTTGAAGTCCACCTGGAAGGTTATTCCCACGTTGGTGGCCGGATTGAAACACGGGCTGGACACCACCCCGCAGATCCGTTCGGTGCCGTCGGCATTGGTGAAGTCCGGATTGAGCACGGCGACCACCCTGGCGGCCTGTCGCATCTCTCGCGAAAGGCGGTTCATGACCAGTCTCGACTCTTCGTTCAGGTCCGTGGCCTGGCGGACCACCTTCGCGTTGTTGGAGGTGTTGAGGACGACCGCGAAAGCCAAAGAGGTGATGATCGAGAACACGCCGATTACCACCATCATCTCGATCAGAGTCAGTCCGCCCTCCTCCCGGTTCAGCCGGCGAATGAGATCTGTCATCAGCGCCGGTCCTCCGCGATGCAGTTGAGGATGCCGATGTCGATCTTCACGGCGGAGGTCGGATCTGAAAGCCTGGTGGGCAGGGTCGTGATCTGCAGGACGCCGCCGAGGCTCACGCTCACCGAAGCATTCGTGTTGGTCGTGAGGGCGCCGCTGGCGAGGCGAGTCCAGCTGCTTATGTAGTTTCCCAGAGTAAGCGGCGGCACCAGGCTGACGACGATCGAGCTGGGGTCGGGGAGAAGGCCGCTTAAGACCCCACCGACCAGGCTCACCGGGACCGTGATGTAGCCGGACAAAGCGCTGAAGTACTTCACGCGCAGGTCGTAGCTGGACACACTGCCCGTCGTGGCGGCGCCGGTCGTTTTACAGGTCACCGACGAAGAAACCAGCTCGATGCTCACCAGGCCGTCGGTTGCAAAGGTCGTGGGCAGCAATGAGACTTCCGCCAGCGACGCCCGGGCACCGGCCTCCGCATAGTGGCCGGTTCCGGCGGCCGACCTTACATAGGTCCTGCCCTGGGCCAGAGTGCCGCTTCCCGTGATCTTGGCACTCACCATCGGCCTGGACGTGTCGAGCAGGCTGAGGGCGTTGAGAGTCGCCGCCGGCCCATTGGTGAACTGAAAGTCGGTGGCAGCTCCCGTCTTTAGAAGGCTGCCGGTCGAGAAGTTTGTGCCGGGGCTGGTCTTGGGGACGCTGGGCTGGCCGCTGTCGAACCCCGCCGTGACATTGCTCACGTCCGTCGCGGCAAACCTGGCGGCGGTGAAGCTCGTCGAACCC
>JBOGWH010000017.1:0-4982 GCA_050692975.1 Actinomycetota bacterium
GGCGAAAGCCCAGCCTTTCCCGACTTCAGGAACGAATGCTGCCGATTCCGAAAATTCAGTACCCAAAGCCCGGCGCAGCGGCCGGTCGATCATCCGTCCGAAAGCGCCGCCCGCACCTCCGCTGCCCGGCCATTCCGAGCGCTGAAAGGCCCAAAGCGGCGGCAACAAGGAGCACCGGATAGACGGCTTCTTCCCGACGCCCGCCGACCATGTTGTAGCTTGAGCCCAATCCGGGCGCAGCACCTGCTTGCCCCTTCTCGGGAGCGACGCCGAAGCCGGGAATGGCGGCCTGATTGCCGGCCTGCACGGGTGCTCCTGCGGGCTGGGCGACCGGGACCGGTGAAACCAATGGTTGCCCGACGGCAGTTGACGACACGGAATGTCCGCCGGCGGAACCGGCGGAAGCCGAACTGAGACCCCCGGGACCGGCGGGGGTCAGCAGAGTGCCTCCACCGAAAGGCGATCCTGCGTTTGCGGCCGGCGCCGAGGCCGACAAGGCACCCTCGTCCTTCAAGGGGGGAGCCGATGAAATGTATTCGAACACGTCGGCCTCGGTCTTGGGAGAAGCTCCGTCCGGCGTCTCCACGCTTACATGCACCCGGCCCGGGCCTGAGGCGGCCGGGCTGAACACGACGATTCGGTCGCTTGCCGGCTGGTCAAAGCAAGCGGCAGTTCCGCTGCCTCCCGAACCGTTACATCGGGCGGTCACCGCAACAGTATCGAAATACACAACCTCGGCTCGGTCGAAGTTTTTGCCGGTCAACGCCACCGACGTGCCGCCCGCGACGGGTCCCGACCGGGGGTCGACAGAAAGCACCTCCGGCCCGGGTCGTCCGGAAACCGGTGCCTCATAGCTGAACCGGTCAAACGGCGTGACTGCCGAGACGCCGTAGGGGCCCTTGACGGTTACGTCGACAACCCCGGGATCGTGAGCGGGAGTAACAGCAGTTATCCGGCCATCGGAGACCACCGCTATCCCTGTGGCCTCATCGGCCCCGAAACGAACGGAGGTGGCCCCGGTGAAATTCGTCCCTGAGATGGTGACCGCCGTGCCCCCGGCCGTGGGGCCGCTGGAGGGCTCAACACGCGTTACAACGGGCGTTCGCGCCGTGGGGGCGGTGACTTCATCCAGAATCTCTGCCAGCCCGCAAACATCGGGCGGGCTGTACACCTCGCTCGTCATCGTAGCCACGCTTCCTCCTCTGAGGCGGTCTGTGAGGCCGCCTGCGACCAACACTTTCCCGTCGTCCAGAAGCGTCGCGCTGTGCACGCCTCGGGACGTGTTCATCGGGGCCGAAGCCGTCCACACCCCGGCGCCGTTCGCGGCGTCGGGCACGTACAACTCGGTTTCGGGCACCGGCTTACCGGATACGACGCCGCCGGCAGCCAGCGCACCGCAACGGATCGGCGTCAAGGTCAGACCCGGCAATGTGCCGGTGGCGCGTGGAATGGCCATTTGTCCCGTGAGGGTCCACTGTTCGGTGTGGGGATCGTAGATTTCTGCGGCGTCGGTGGGCAATGCCGTCGAATTGTTCACCAAACCGTTGTGTCCGCCGGCGGCCAGCACTCGGCCGTCCGGAAGCAGAGCCGCAGCGTGGTCTTTACGGGGTATATTCATGGAACCGGTTGTCACCCATCGTCCCTTCTGCCCTGGGAAGTCGAGTCCCGGCGCCGTGGGATCGAAAAGCTGAGTAACGGCGTCGGGCAGCCTTGCGTCGAGATTGCCCGCCACCAGAACCTTGCCGCAGTTGTTTCCACAGCCGGGACCCTCCAAAACGGTGGCGGTCCACCCCCCGACAAAGGGAACGTTGCTGTCATCAGTTCTGGTCCATGCCTCGGTGGCCGGGCTGAAGGTCTGCGCTCTTATCTTGTCCGAGACGTCCCCCGATTCCGCGTCGCCCAGGACCAGGACTCGCCCATCGGGAAGGGTCGTGGAGCTTCCGTGAGCAACGGCCCACAGCATTGGGTTCGTGGGTTGCCAGGTATCCGTCGCCGGGTCGTACAGGTCCGCCGCCCGGGTTGTGCTGGTTGGGGCGCCGGGTCTGTTGTCCTGCCCCCCGACGGCGAGGACCTTGCCGCAGTGAGGCTCACATCCCGGGGGTCTCAGCAGCGAAAACATTCCATCAAGGTGGCCCGGGTGATCCTCGGGCAGCTGGGCGGTAGGCGTCCACGTGCCGGTTTGAGGATCAAACGACTGGGCGCCGGCGGGGGAACTTCCCCACCAGCCCCCGTTGTCGGTGAACACTTTCCCGCAGTTGTTTCCGCAGCCGGGACCCTCCAGTAACACCGCCGACCGGAAGTTTGTAAATTTCATATCGGGGTTGCTCGTCCAGGCGCCCAGCACCTGGGACCTCGCGCCGGTTTGGTCTATGACCACGAGGCCGAGGAGTGCCGCCAGTAGACACAAGAATCGGCCCGGCGAACAACGATTAAGGCCGGCCGCGGAAAGCTTTGCCCTTTCACGATTCATCCCCTACCTCCCTTTTGCGGAAAGCTTTGCCCCTTCATGATCCATCTCCTACCTCCCTTTTAAGGTGGGGCGCTCTGGCAAGCCGACGGTCTTGCATTTGGAGCCATTGCAACACTGTCCGCGCAAATTGCCAATAATCGGCGTTTGGCTACCCGGCCGATCCTGGGATCCAGCCGGGTTTCAACTGGTTTGCGCACGACAAAACCATCACCCGGAGCCCCGTGGCTCGTCCGGCTTCCATTGGAGCACGGAAGCCAACGCCCGGCAATAATCAATATTTGGTTAGTTTGGGGAGCAAAGGGGGTTTTTCACCCGTAATCAATGTTGGGCCGTCGGCGCTGCGTCCTGCCGCCTACCCAACCGGCGAGCGCTGCCATTTGCAGCCGGAAAGAAATGTGTATCGCCGCCGGCGTTTTTCGTCGCTCACGCGGCACGCATCGCCGCTCGGGCCCCGCCTGCGAGGGTCGGAAGCGTTCTCAGATATCCCAAATAATTGACAAGAGTCAGGCCGACGACCTCCCTAAGGGGGAGGTCGTTTCGCGTTTGCCTTAAGATGGGGGGTGCAGGGGAGCCCGCGAGGACGGGCTGAGAGGCCGGTGTTGCCGGCGACCCTTGGAACCTGATCGGGTTAGGACCCGCGAAGGGAGGAAAAAGGTGCGCATAGAAATCAAAGCGGAGGGCTCGCAGACCAACGGCTCTTCCCTCATCGGGCCGGGGAGCGCCATTAGGAAAATCTATGTGGAGGGGCCCCGTGCCGAGATTCGGGTGCCGATGAAGCAGGTCCGCCTGAGCCCGACCCCCGGCCCCGCGGGCGAGGAGCCTAATGCGTCGGTAATGCTTTACGACACCAGCGGCCCGTATTCGGACCCCCACGCCCGCATCGACCTCGAAACAGGGCTGGCGCCTTTGAGGGCGTCCTGGATCCGCGACCGGGGCGACGTGCGGCAAGAGGTCCGGTCGCGGCCGCCGAAGCCGTCCGAGCCTGATCCGGGCATCTGTTTCAGGGCCGAGCCGGGAAGCAACGTGACCCAGATGCACTACGCACGCAGAGGGATGGTCACTCCCGAGATGGAGTTCGTTGCTGTAAGGGAGGGCCTGGAGCCCGAGTTCGTCCGCGATGAGGTGGCGTCGGGCCGGGCGATCATTCCCGCCAACATCAACCATCCTGAGAGCGAACCCATGGCGATCGGGCGCAATTTTCTGGTCAAGATCAACGCCAACATCGGCAATTCCGCCGTGGTGTCCTCCATCGAGGAGGAGGTCGACAAGATGGTGTGGGCAACCCGCTGGGGTGCCGACACAGTCATGGACCTTTCCACCGGCGACGACATTCATGAAACGCGGGAGTGGATCCTTCGCAACTCTCCAGTGCCCATCGGCACGGTGCCGATCTATCAGGCCCTCGAGAAGGTCGACGGCAGGCCCGAGGAGCTCAACTGGGAAGTCTTCAGGGACACGTTGATCGAGCAGGCCGAGCAGGGGGTCGACTACTTCACCATCCATGCCGGGGTGCTGCTGCGATACGTCCCTTTGACCGCGAACAGGGTGACGGGAATCGTTTCGCGAGGTGGCTCCATCATGGCGGCGTGGTGCCTGGCGCACCACCAGGAAAACTTCCTGTATACGAAGTTCGAGGAGATCTGCGAAATCATGGCCGCCTACGATGTTGCTTTCTCACTCGGCGACGGGCTGCGGCCCGGCTCCATCGCCGACGCCAACGACGACGCGCAGTTCGCCGAGCTGCGCACGCTGGGAGAGCTGACCGAAATCGCCTGGGGCAACGACGTGCAGGTAATGATCGAGGGGCCCGGCCACATCCCGATCCACCAGATCAAAGAAAACGTCGATCTCCAGCGGGAAATCTGCAACGATGCCCCCTTCTACACGCTGGGGCCCCTCACCACGGACGTGGCGCCGGGCTACGACCACATCACCTCGGCGATCGGCGCCGCCATGATCGGCTGGTACGGCACCGCCATGCTCTGCTACGTCACGCCGAAGGAGCATCTGGGTCTCCCCAACCGCCAGGACGTCAAAGACGGCGTGATCGCGTACAAGATCGCGGCCCATGCGGCGGATCTCGCCAAGGGCCATCCCCGGGCCCAAGAGTGGGACGACGCTTTATCGAAAGCGCGGTTCGAGTTTCGGTGGGAGGACCAGTTCAATCTCTCGCTAGATCCCGAGACTGCGCGCGCTTTCCACGACGAGACGCTGCCATCGGAGCCGGCCAAGAAAGCGCACTTCTGCTCGATGTGCGGGCCGAAGTTTTGCTCGATGCGCATAACGCAGGATGTTCGCGAGTACGCCAAAGCCCACGGCCTGAGCGACCATGATGCGCTGGCGGTGGGGATGGATGAGAAGTCAAAGGAGTTCCTGGCCGGGGGCAAAAGCCTTTGACGGTCTGAGCCTTTGACGGCCTCCTCGCCCACCAAGCTTGTGCTCGCGGCTGGACATGTATTCGACGGATATTGCCTTGAAGCCTCGATTCGGTCCGGCTCCCGACCTCTATTTG
>JBOGWH010000018.1:0-2831 GCA_050692975.1 Actinomycetota bacterium
GCTTCGGCAGCCGCTGACTCAGCGGGCTCTTCAGCGACCGCTTCGGCCCCCGGCGCGGCAGCGGCCGGTTTCTCTCCGGCCTTGCGGCCTGCTCTGCGGCGGCCCAGGCGGCGGGCCTTCGTCTCCGCCTCCACGGCGGCGGAAGCCTTGCCCACGCCGGTGTCTTCTACGAACTCAATAATCGCCATCGGGGCTGCGTCGCCCTGACGGGGGCCCAGGCGAACCACCCGGGTATAGCCGCCCGACCGCTCCGCGTAGCGGGGAGCGATTTCGGCAAACAGCTTATGCACCACGGCACGGTCCTCGATTATCGACAGCGCCCGCCGGCGGGCATGGACCGACCCGGACTTGCCGAGGGTCACGAGCCTGTCGGCAACCGGCACCAGCCGCTTCGCCTTCGTCTCGGTGGTCCGGATGCGCTCGTGCTGGATCAGCGCGGACGCGAGGCTGCCCAGCATCAGCTTTTGATGCTGGGGACCGGAGCCGAGGCGGGGGCCCTTAACCGGTTTCAATTACCAGTCTTTCTGGCTGAGCCCCAGGCCCATCTCGGCAAGCTTCTGCTTTACCTCGTCGATGGACTTCTGGCCGAAGTTGCGGATATCGAGAAGGTCTTTCTCGCTTCGCTCGATGAGCTGGCCGAGGTTTACAACCCCTTCTCGCTTCAGGCAGTTGTAGGAGCGCACCGAAAAATCCATGTCTTCAATCGGCATGCTCAGGTCGGCGGTGATTCCCTGGGCCCCCGGTTCGGGGCCGAGCTGAAGGCCGGGGCCCTCCGCCAGGTCCGAGAAGAGCTGGAACAATTCCACCAGCGTCGCTCCTGCGGCCGACAGCGCCTCTTTCGGGGTAAGGCTTCCGTTGGTCTCGATTTCCAGGATCAGCCGGTCGTAGTCGGTCTTCTGCTCGATTCGGGTGGACTCCACCGAGTAGGTAACACGGCGCACCGGCGAGAAGATCGAGTCGATGGGGATAAGCCCGATCGGCGACCCCATCGGCTTGTTGCGCTCCGACGAGACGTAGCCGCGGCCCTTTTCGACCATCATCTCCAGCTCCAGCCGTGCCCGCTTGTTGATGGTGCAGATGTGCAGATTCGGATTCAGGATCTCGATCTCCGCCGGGGCTTCGATCATGGCCGCGGTGACCTCTGCAGGCCCCGATACGTTCAGCCGCATCGCAACCGGCTCCTCGGACTCCGAGCGGATGACCAGTTCCTTTACGTTCAAGATCAGGTCGGTGACGTCTTCCTTGACGCCGGTGATCGTGCTGAATTCGTGCTGAATCCCCTCGACCTTGACGGTAGTAACGGCGGCGCCGGGGATCGATGAGATAAGGGTGCGCCGCAGGGAGTTGCCCAGCGTGTACCCGAATCCCGGCTCCAGCGGTTCGATGACGACGTGGACCCTGTTGCGGTCCTCGGTGTCCTCAACGGTGATGCGGGGACGGTGGACAATAAGAAGGTTCGACTCCAAGCGCTGCTCCTTTTACTTGCTGTAAAGCTCTACGATGAGTTGCTCGGTGACCGGGGCGTCGATTGCTTCTCTCGACGGTTCCTGGTTGACCGAAATGCGGAGGTCTCCTGCCTCCAGTGCGAGCCAGTCCGGGATCGAACGGTTCTGGGAGGAATAGGCCGCAGCCTCGACGAGGCGGCCGACCGATCTCGATTTCTCCCTTACCTCCACCCTGTCGCCCGGTTTTACCTGGTACGAGGGGATGTCGACCTTCCGGCCGTTGACCTGGATGTGCCCGTGGTTCACAAATTGCCTGGCCTGGTCGCGGCTCATGGCGAGCCCGCCGCGGTAAAGGACGTTGTCCAGCCGACTCTCAAGCAGCTGGAGAAGCTTGGTGCCGGTTATTCCCTTGGCCCTGGCCGCAGTCTGATAGTAGTTGCGGAACTGTTTTTCCCGGATGCGGTAGTAGCGGCGGGCCTTCTGCTTCTCCCGAAGCTGGATCAGGTATTCGCTCTCCTTGATCCGGCCGCGGCCGTGCTGGCCGGGAGGATAGGGGCGTCGATCCACCGGGCACTTCGGGCTTTCGCACTTGGTTCCCTTGAGGAACAGCTTCATGCGCTCCCGCCGGCAGAGTCGGCAGACCGGGTTGGGCTGGTTGGGCATTACACGCGCCTCCGCTTCCGCGGCCGGCAGCCGTTGTGGGGAACCGGGGTGGTGTCCATGATTCCGAGTATCTCGAGGCCGGAGGCCTGGAGCGACCGGATTGCGGTCTCCCGCCCGGAACCGGGGCCCTTGACATATACGTCTACTTTGCTCATTCCGTGTTCCTGGGCCCGCTTGCTGGCGGCCTCGGCGGCAAGCTGGGCTGCGAACGGAGTCGACTTGCGCGAACCCTTGAAGCCGACGTTGCCGGCGGAGGCCCACGAGATGGCGTTGCCCTGAAGGTCGGTGATGGTCACCACGGTGTTGTTGAAAGTGGACTTGATGTGAGCCTGGCCGTGGGGGATGTTCTTTTTCTCCCGGCGCTTGGCCTTTTTTGGTTTCGGCAATTACTTGGCCTTCCTCTTGACGCCGACGGTCTTCTTGGGCCCCTTGCGGGTGCGGGCGTTGGTGTGGGTGCGTTGCCCCCAGACGGGAAGGCTGCGGCGGTGCCGGATGCCCTGATAGCAGCCGATCTCCACCTTGCGCTTGATGTTCTGGGTCTCTTCGCGGCGCAGGTCGCCCTCCACCTGGTAATTGGTCTCGATGTAACTGCGCAGCCGCACGATTTCATCTTCGGAAAGGTCGCGAACCTTGGTGGCGGCGTCGATCGAGGTTGCCTTCGCGATGTCCTGGCCCCGGCTCCGGCCGACTCCGTAGATATAGCTGAGAGCCACATCGAGCCGC
>JBOGWH010000019.1:0-2033 GCA_050692975.1 Actinomycetota bacterium
GCTCTACGGCAGCGGCGTAACGGTTAACTCCCTGCCCTGCCTGTTTTATCAAGTCGCGGGTGCGCAGAAGCTGCGGGACGACATCAAGCTCGCCGGTCAGCATCACGCCGTTTTCCAGAACGTCGTCGACGTACCGCTTGATCTCCACAGCCGGGCGCATCAGCCCGTTGAGCAGGTGGATAACCACGGGAATTACCACTGCTATAAAAACCACGTTTCCTAACCAAAAAAGAACCATCGGCCCCTCCTGTAGGTACCGGCCACCCTCGCAGGCGCAACCGGAGTTGAGATTGAGGAGATTTTATACGATCGGCCGCGCCGGACACTACTTGAGGGGGGCGAAAATCACCCAAAAATGAACGCCGGAAGGCCCTTCAGGCGGGCACTTTTTGTGCTCCGGTAACATACGGGATCGGCGATAATAGCCCCATGCCCGCCGAAACAGGCCTTCCAGACTTAGTCGGAGACCATTTTCGCTATGTTGTGATGGCATCGCGGGCGGCCAGGATCGGCCAGGCTATTTTCTTTGCTTCCGCGATCCTCTTGCCCCTGGGCATCGCGTTTTCTTTGTTCGCGCTTGCCGCCCGCCTCGATGCGCCCGATATGAGGCCGCTTATTGCCATCGGAGCGGTATTCTGCGCCTCTTTGATCTGGTATCTGTCCTGGATGGAGATCCGCCTTCACAGATTCCGATCCGAAAATCCGGCCAGCTACCAGAGGTGGTACGGGTACGACCGCAAGAAGTCTTTCGGAGGAACCCTGAACAGCCAGCTGAAGCTGGCGAAGCTCCAGGCCAGATACGTGTTCCTGGGAAAAGAGCCTTCCCCGGAAGAAACCCTGGACCTCACTATGGAAATGGCCCGCCGCGCCGGCGGAAAGAAATCCCCGCCGCCCGGCGCCCCCTAGGCCGGCTTTCCGACCATCTTGGCGATAATTGTGATCTCCGGATAGACCTGCAGGTTCAGGATCTTCGGGGCCTTCACCCCGAATTCCTCGATGTTGAAAGTGTGCTGCCCCTCGACCTGGAGGGCGCCGTTGGAAATCCGGGCGGTCGCGTCCTCCTCGAACTCCTGGGTAACGCCGTGAAAGGTCAGAGCGCACTTCAACCGGTACTTTTCGGGACCACCGGTAGCGGAGCGCAAGTCGAAGCGGATGGTCGGATACTTCTTGGCCTCGACCCGGCGGCGCATCTCGAAATCTTCCAGCTTATTTCCGGACTTGAGCGCATCGATGTCCACTTCAATGTAGCCGGTCGGCATGGGATCGAGCATGATCTGGTCGCCCTGGACCTCTCCGGAAACCTCTCCTCGCACGGCATGAGTTTCGCCGTGAATAGGGTGGACACTCGACTTTGCTTCAAGAATTACCGTGCTCTCTTCAGTCCAGCGGTACGTCGCCATCTGTCCTCCTTGGGGTAATTGGTCGCGTGATCGGCGCTGCGAATCCTATGTGAAAAACGAACCAGGGTCGAAATTCTTCCGACCCGCCCTGCAATTACCCGGTGGCCTCCATCGGCCGGTATGCGGCAACCAGGAGGTCTCGCAGACTGACGATCCCCACCAGAGCGCCCTCCTCGACCACCGGCAGGTGGCGAAAGCCGTTTTCCAGCATCAACTGGGTAGCTTCGGCCGTGTCGATGTGCGGTGGAATGCTGACCGGGCCCGTGGTCATTACCTCGGAGATCTTCGTGCTCCAGGGAACGGTCCCCCTGGCCACCGCCCTGAGAACGTCGCGCTCGGTGACGATCCCGATGTTCGAACCACCTTTCACCACCACGGCCGAACCGACTTTTCGCTCCATCATCGCCTGAGCTCCCTGCTCGAGCGTTTCCTCCGGGCCCACGGTGAGGACGAAGCGGTTCATATGCTGATCGATGCGTGACAAGCGAAACCTCCTGAGTTCCAGGATTTTAACGGCAAAGTGGCCGCCGGAGCCAACCGAGCCCTCCGAGAGAAGCAAATATGGCGGATGTCGTCGGCTCTTGGTCCTTCCCGAAAATAGGTCACTGTGACCGATGCTTCCATCCCCCAACA
>JBOGWH010000020.1:0-3405 GCA_050692975.1 Actinomycetota bacterium
GGCATGCCCCGAATGTAAAGGGTCGACTTGCCCGTCGGTTCTTCGATGGAATGATGCTAACTCAGCTAACGGATGTTAGCAATCTGGAGGCTGCTGCATCTGCCGGCGCACTGGCCGGCTCTTCTGTAGATTTTCGCCACTGAGCAATTTTACTCAATACAGCGAGTAAAAATGCTCAGTACGCTGAGTAGGGCATCCGCGCCGAGGCGAATCTGCTCCTTTGCTACCTATCGTGGCTGCTGCTAGTCCCAAACGTGAAGGAAGTCCGGGCGCAAACGTGAAAATCTGGGCGTGGGCCGCCAGGGATTCGAACCCTGAACCACCCGGTTAAGAGCCGGATGCTCTACCGTTGAGCTAGCGACCCGGGATTCAGTTTAGTCGGAAAGTGAGGGTGAGCGAGGGGACTCGAACCCCCGACATCCTGGACCACAACCAGGTGCTCTACCACCTGAGCTACGCCCACCATTACGGCTTCTTGCCGCGCACTCATCGTAGCACCGCCTCCTGCCATCCCCTATAGCCTGTTGCCAATGAAACACAGCGCCGACGTCGTCGTTATCGGGGGAGGAATCATCGGTTGCGCCACCGCCGCCGAGCTGGCGGCCGCCGGCGCGGACGTGGTTCTTGTGGAGCGCCGGGAAATTGCTCACGGCGCCTCCGGGCGCAATCACGGCCTGCTCTTTTACCCCCAGAACGAACAGACCGCCCCCCTTTATCGCCGATCGCATGAGATGTACCGGAACCTGCAGGCCTCCTCCGAGATCAACATCGCCTTCGACGAGGAGCCCAAGGGCTTCATCATTCTCGTCGCCGAGGAGAGCCAGTGGGCCCCCGCGCAACTCGAGGCCGAAGCCTGCGCCGCCGGCGGGGTGCCGGTCGAAAAGCTCGACGCCAAAGACCTCTACGAGGCCGAGCCGGCGCTCGCTCCGGGGTATCTAGGAGGGTGGCTCATTGTCGACGGGTACCGGCTCGACCCCGGCGCCCTCACGGTCGCGCTGGCGCACCGGGCGAGGCAAATCGGGGCGGAGGTCAGGACCAACGAAGACGTAAAGCAGGTGCTGGTCAGATCGGGAAAGACCGCCGGCGTCGTTTCCGACCTTGGAGTCATCTCGGCCCGGACGGTCGTCGACGCGGCGGGGCCCTGGGCCCCCAAAGTGGCCCGCTCGGCGGGCACCGACCTGCCGATCACGGGTGCGAGGGGATGGCTGATGTTGACCCGTTCGGTGGGCCCGCTGGCCAACCACCTCCTGGAGTCCTCGGGGTGGCATTTGGTCGCCGGCGACCCCGGGCCGGGTTCCGTTACCGTCGGGGAGTACGGCGAAGGTGAATCAAACACCCGGTCGGAAGTCGGCATGCTGATCCAGCAGAACCGCTCGGGCCACGTCCTGCTGGGCGGGTCGCGGCTGGCTTCCCTGACGGAGGACCCCGAGGGGCCCGAGGTGCCGGCGGAAATAGCAAGGCGGGCCGCGGCGGCCCTTCCGGCTCTCAGAAACGTGCCGATCGCCGCGGTCTGGTCGGGCGTCAGGCCAACGAGCACCGACGGCCTGCCGCTCATCGGCCCGGTGCCGGAAGTGGAGGGCCTGTTCGTGAACGGCGGCCACGGGGGGCAGGGAGTCATGCTGGGGGGAGGGTCGGGCAGCCTGGCATCCCAACTAATAACCGGATCGGAGCCTTTTTGCGACCCCGGTCCCTTCAGTCCGGCCAGGTTCCCGGCCGATACTACCAACTGAACCGAAGGGTGAAGTCGGCGGCCCGCGGGTAAACCGGCCGATAATCGGCGTTGTTGGAGGACGATAGACCAGAGCATGGCACTCGGTGAGCAATTTTCAGGAGTACTGGAGGCGGCCAGGACGGGCGCCGATTGGGCCTGGGACGCCCTTTACCGGGAACTCGCTCCCACGGTCAGAGGGTACGTCCGCTCACGGGGGGCCCAGGAGCCCGACGACCTCACCGGCGAGGTCTTCCTTCATCTCGTCAGAGAGGTCCGCCGCTTCGAGGGGGGAGAGCCGGAATTCCGATCGTTCGTGTTCGTAATCGCCCATCGCCGGCTGATCGACGAAAGGCGCCGCCTCTCCCGCCACCCGGAACAGCCGGCCCAGGAAGAATTTCCCGAAGTAGCCGGAGGGGACGCCGAGGGTGAGGCAATGAGCAAACTCGGCACCGACTGGGCCCGGAAGGTTATCCGGACGCTTTCTCCCGACCAGGGCGACGTCCTGATGCTGCGGATCGTCGCCGGCCTGAGCCTGGAAGAGGTCGCCAGGGCGACCGGTAAGACCACCGGTTCGGTCAAGGCGCTGCAGCGCAGGGGGCTGGCCGCAATCAAGAAAAAGATCGACCAACCGGTATCCCTCTAGGGCGAACGAGCGATAACTGATACGAAATGGGACGTTTTGACCTGAGCGACGAAGATATCGAAAGGCTTCTTTCCGGGCGGGCGCCTGGAGAATTGGAAGATCTTTCCAAAGCACTGACGGATTTCCGCAGCGCTTTTGTCGCGCCGGTGGAGGAATCCACCGTCCAGCAGCATCTGTCCGCCATTGCCGGGGAAGTGGCATTGGCCGGGCCGGGGGGCTTGGCGCCTGTCGAGTCCGCAGCTCAAGGTCTGACAGGCAGGAGGACACGGATGAAGACATTACTCGGCGCCATCGGCGCTTCTTTTTGGACCAAGTTGGCCGGCGTGGCGCTGGCCGCGGCAACCCTGACCGGCGGGCTCGGCGCTACAGGCAATCTGGGCCCCGCACAAGACACTTTTGACAACGTTGCCGAGGTGGTCGGAATTGATAACAACGGCAAGGCCAAGGGCCACGACAAAGACAAGACCGCCGACGTGGATGATGACGCCACCGAGGGGACCGACGACCTTGAGGCGCTCGACCCGACCGAATCGCCCTCCCCGAACCACGGCGCCTGTGTTTCCTACGCCGCCAGCGTTGCGAGCAAGGACCTGACCGGCGCCGACAGGGGACAGTTCGTCAGCATGATCGCCAAGGACGAGGAAGCCATCTCGGCCAAGGTCGCCGAGGACGGTACCCCGGACGCAGCCTGCCAGGCGGCGATCACCGAGGCGAAGGCAGCTGCTCTCGCCGACAACGAAACCACCGAGAAGGTCCCGGGCCCTCCCTCAGGGGAGACGGGGAACGCCAACGGACAGGGCAAGGGCGTTTCCGATGAGCAGGCCGGCGGAACCGACACCGATGGTGGCGACGACGAAACCAAAGAAAAGAGTGAAAAGAATCCTGGCTACGGGCCCGACAGTCACCCAGGAGGAGATCCCCGATAACGGGGGGAGGGATTAAGGAGGTCGCACCGGTCCCCCTCTTCCGGTGAGGCCGAAATTCCTAAATCCTGCGCTGCCCACTAAGAAGCCCCCGGCGATAGCCGGGGGCTTCTTAACATTCCCGGAGA
>JBOGWH010000021.1:0-7706 GCA_050692975.1 Actinomycetota bacterium
CCTCGAACTCGGTGAGGCCGAAGGCCCGCAGGATGTCCAGCACGAAGCGCAGGAGGCTGGCCAGCTCGCCTTCCAGTTGGTCCGCCGTGCAGAAGATGTGCGAGTCGTCCTGGGTGATGCCCCGCACCCGCGTAAGCCCGTGCAATACGCCCGATCGCTCGAATCGGTATACGGTGCCGAACTCGAAAAGCCTCAAAGGAAGCTCGCGGTAAGAACGCGTCCTCGATTTGTAGATCAGCATGTGCATGGGGCAGTTCATGGGCTTGGGGTAATAGACGGCGCCCTCCATTTCCATCGGCGGGTACATGGCATCGGCGTACCACCCGAGATGTCCGGAGATCTCGAAAAGCTGGGCCTTGGAGATGTGGGGGGTCCATACGAACTCGTAGCCAGCTTTCTCGTGCTCGGCCCGGGAGTAATCCTCCATGAGCTTGCGGATCATTCCGCCCTTGGGATGGAAAACGGCGAGGCCCCCTCCGACTTCGGGAGGGAAGTGAAAAAGGTCCAGTTCCACGCCCAGCTTCCGGTGGTCGCGTTTCTCCGCTTCCTCCAGGCGCCACAGGTAGCTCTTTAATGCTTTGGTCGATTCCCAGGCGGTGCCGTAGATGCGCTGCAGCATCGGCCTTTTTTCGTCGCCCCTCCAATAGGCGCCCGAGCTCTTTAGAAGTTTGAAGGCCTTGATTCGTCCCGTTGAAGGAAGATGCGGTCCCCGGCAGAGATCGACGAACTTATCGGCGTTTCGGTACAGCGAAACGCGGTCGCCGATGACCCCTTCCGAGGCGGCGTCTTCGTCCATCTCGCTTATCCACTCAAGCTTGAAGGGCTGGTCGGCGAAGACCTCTGCGGCATCTTTAACGCTCACTTCCTCCCGGGCGAATGGCTGGTCTTCCGAAACTATCCTTTGCATCTCGGCTTCGATCCGTTCCAGGTCCTCGGGCGTGAACGGACGGCCGATATCGAAGTCGTAATAGAAGCCGTCGGTGATCGGCGGCCCCCCCGCATACTTGGCGTTTGGCCACAGGGCCCGGACGGCCTGTGCAAGCACGTGCGCGGTGGAATGCCGGAGCACCTGGCGCCCGTCCTCGTCTCCCTGCACAACAACCTCGGCCTCCTCGTCGGGCGGCCGGGAGAGGTCCGTGAGGACTCCGCCCGGTAGGCGGTAGGCAACCGCATCGGGGCGCAGAGTTCGACGGTCCTGGTCCTCGGGCATGGGTCGATTATCCCGCTTGTGAAACCGCGTAGTCGGCCCATCCCGACTCGAAGTCGTTCAGCGAAACTCCGAGAGCCTCTCTCAACGCTGCGTCTAACCGGTAATCGTCGGTCCCGGGCTCGATGCGGGCCTTGCCGAGCACCTCATAAAAACGGTTGACCCCATCGAGCCCGAATTTCTCGGTCATATAGCCAAAGGCCGACAGAGATTCGTCGTAGGCATTGAAAATTTCATCCCGGCCTCCCGTATTGAACTCCCAGGACTTCGGCAGGCGGCGATCGAACCGCCCGTTGCGGATCCTCCGGTTGAGGCCGGCGGGAGAGGCGTCTCCGGTCAGCTGGGCGAGCCCCTCGTCCACAAGAGCGGTCGTAAAAGGGCCCGATTGTCCCCGGCTGGCTATGTGAAGAAGCTCATGGGCGAGAATCGACCGGCGGCTCGGAACCGGATGCCGCAGAAAATTCTCCCGGTTGAGCACGATCCGATTTCCTCCCAGATCCCAGGCGTCATCGCTCTTGCGGTCCAGAGATGAGACCGCGAAGGCTACGAAGCTCGACACGTCAAAGGTCGTCTCGAGGAGCCGCACCAACTCGGCCCGATTTGCCGGAACGAGGATCGGGACCCGCTTGCTCCAGGGCCTGCGCCAGACGCGGTCCACCGCCGGCAGGGCGTCCTCCGCGGCCGCCAGCAATTCATCGGCATGGCGGGCGTCCGATGGATGAAACATCAGCATGAAGTGAGGGCTCTGCCTCGTCTGCACGGGCCCGAATTCCCACAGTTCCCGATCGGTCAGCTCCCCGAGTTCCTCCAAATCGGTGTCCGAGGCTATGCGCCAGCCGGTGGCCTTCTTGACGAAGGTGTACGTGAGGTCCCTCAGGGTACGAACCTCGTCGTAGCCCTGCAACTCATAGCTCTGGTCCACCGATGCGACCACAGCAGAAGGGCCGTGCTTTAGCCGGTCCTTTTCCCGGGTGAACTCGGGGCCGTCCCGATGGTCGAGGCTCAGCCGAAAAGATGCCAGCGGAAGCGACGAAGTACGTTCGAAGAAGTCCTTCTGGGCTTGCAGAAACGGGCCCATTTCCTCATCAACCGTTGCCAGGAAGCTCGTGCGGTCCTTGCTGTTGAGGGCGTCGGCGCGTCGTTTTAGCAAGTCCTCGATTTCGTCCAGGTCCGTGCGGGCGGCCGTGTCCCTTTTTTCGCCCGGTGTCGTGAGGGCGGCCGTGACCCTGTTTTCGCCCGGTGCGGTGAAGGCAGCCCTCACTCCTCGTTCTTCTGGGTCCGTGCGGGTGGCCCTAGCCCCCCTTTCCGAGTCGACGTGGGTGGCCCTAGCCCCCCTTTCCGAGTCGACGTGGGTGGCCGTTGCCACACTTTCGTCCAAGTCGGTGCGAGAAGCCGTAAGCAAATTTTCCGCTGGCAGTCCGGCCGTTGGCAGTACGTTTCCGAACAGCAAGAAGCCGCTGAAGATTGCTGCAGCTAGCGCCCCAATGGCTCCCTTTTTCATATATTGAAGGCTACCTTGCCTCCCGAATCGATCACTCTTATCCGCGAAGCCATCGATCGTGACGGACCCATCGGATTCGATCGGTTCATGGACCTGGCTCTGTATTCACCAGGCGGGTATTACGCTTCCCGGGTTCCCGGAGAAGGGTCTGACTACCGTACCTCGCCTTCCCTTTCCCCATGGTTCGGGCGGCTGGTCGCCCGGCAACTCGAAAGCTCATGGAATGCCATGCAGCGTCCCGAATTCACCGTGATCGAAGCCGGAGGAGGATCCGCCGACCTTGCTCATTCCGTTGCGGCGGAGATCCTCGGCCGTCCGCAATCGGGCTTTGCGAACCGGTTGCGCTGGATTTTCGTCGAACGTCAGCCCGCGGTCCGCTGCCTGCAGGAAGACAAGATGTCGGGATTGCCCCTGAAGGTGGACTGGGTGACCGACCTCGTAGAAGTGCCCCCGACCGAGGGGGTACTGCTTGCCAATGAGGTCCTCGACAACTTTCCGGTCCGGATTTACGAGGTAGCTTCGGGCAGGATTGACGAGATCCAGGTTGGATGGGACGACGGCCGTTTCGTGGAAATCAGGGCGGAAAGCGATCTGCTCGAGACTGACTTCGGCCGGGAGGCCGCCTCCAGGCTCGAGGTGGGCGATCGCTTCGAGGTTTGCCCGGGACTCGAGCCGTGGATTCGCAAGGCGGCGGCGGCAATCCGGCACGGACGGGTCTTTCTCATCGATTACGGGGACCCCGAGCCCGGGATCTGGCTGCGAAATCCTGCCGGGAGCGTGGTGACATACCGACAGGAGCAACTCGGCACCGACCCGTTCCTGCGAGTCGGTGAAAGCGACATAACCCACAGGGTGAATTTTTCGGCCGTGCAGCGGGCCGCCGCGAAATCGGGATTCGAGTCCGAGGAGCTTGTGACCCAGAAGCAATGGCTGATCTCACTGGGGCTGGAAGGTGTGCTGACTTCTTTGCGCAGCGGCCAGCAGGACGCTGAGGCAGCGGGCCATCCCTCGGATGCCCTGGCTTTCATCGGTGAACGATCCCGTGCCGCCGCTCTTGGTGCCGACGGAGGCCTTGGAAGCCTTCTGGTTTTCACTGCCTCCAAGCCCGGCTGAGGCAGTGGCGGCCGGAAACCCTTGCTCAAATCTTCAGATGATGGATGATGGCCGTGAGAAGCCAACTGAAAGGGGAATTGCCATGGGTTTCCTCAAACGTCTCATGGGTGAGACACCGACGCACGACGATCTCCAGAGGGAGGCGGCAGCGGAACTGGGACAGTTTGTCTCCCCTGCGCCACAGGAACCGCACGGGGAGCCGGCCCGGGATGATCGCTGGGCTTCCGCCGGAGGATCGGTGGAGGTTCCTGCGGAATCTGAGCAGGCCGCCTCGTAAGATCAGCTCCCAGGAGGCTCACCTGCCTGGGACCCCGAGTCGCTGGGTACACTGCCGGAGTGGACGACGATATTCGTCAAATCCCTCCCGCAGCCCATCTGGTCTCAGGGCCCAGGCTGATCCTCCGGGGCCTCATCTTGCGGTGCCCAGTGTGCGGAGGCCGTGGGCTGTTTAAGAGGTGGTTCAACCTGAAACCTCACTGCCCTACCTGCGGGTTCGATTTCGATCGGGAACCGGGGTGGTACATCGGAGCGATGATGGTCAGCACCGCCGCCTCAATGACCGTGTTTGCCCTGGCCTTTGCGCTGGGAGTTTGGCTGACGTGGCCCGCCGTACCCTGGGGCGCACTCACGGTTGCCAATCTGGTGCTGGTGGGCGTTTTCCATATCGCCTTTTATCCCTTCAGCAAGACCATCTGGCTGGCCACCGATCTCATCATGCACCGCATGGACATCGGCGTCCGCTGATCGCCTCTAATCTCGCGGGGGGTCTTACAAAATCGGGCGGGGTTCGCTGATCGCCTATTGATCTCGCTTTTGATCCTCTCGGAGCGTCTTACAAAACCGGGCGAGGGGCGCTGATCGCCTGATTTAATCTCGTCCCGGGGGGTCGTACAATACAGCGGGTCGGGCGCGTAGCTCAGCGGGAGAGCGCTGCCTTCACACGGCAGAGGCCACAGGTTCAATCCCTGTCGCGCCCACGATCGATGGATTGGCTTGATGGCCTCCCACGATCGATGTGAACGGAGGATTCATCTAAATCGTCCGTTTAAGTCCACACAGTGGATGGGTATGTGTTTCCAAAAGGCCTTGTGAAGGCCTTTTTTGTTGCGCACAATTCTGATGACAAGACCGCTAGGGGGAAGCATAGTCCGAAGCCTTTGCCCGGCAGCCTGGAGGTCCGCGTGCGACGTCTGCTGCTGCCGGCCTCGAGCAGCAAGGAGCAGGCGATGGTGATTGCAAGCGAAATATTGGCAGAAGTAGGGCAGGCTTTCCATTTCGGGGCTGAGGAGATCGTCGTCCTCGTGAGAATCGCCGGAACGCTTCTGGGAGCGTTCATCCTGGCCCGCTTCGCCCGGTCGGTAACCGAGCGTTTCGAGCGGCGCGTCCTTGCCTCCGACGAGAATCCCGGAAAGGTCGCCCGCCTAAAGAGGGCCAGGACGCTCGGCAAGATCCTTCTTGCGGCCTTTCGCATCGTCATCTGGACGGTTGCCTCTCTGATGGTGCTCAGCTTGCTCGGTGTCGATGTACGGCCTCTGCTCGCTGCTGCCGGGGTGGGCGGCATCGCTCTGGGATTCGGCGCTCAGAACCTAGTGCGCGACATTTTGGCAGGCTTCTTCATCCTGTTCGAGCACCACTACGACGTAGACGACATAGTGTCGATCGGAGGGGTAAACGGCAAAGTGGAGTCCATCGGGATCCGAACCACCACATTGCGAGATCTAGATGGCCGCCGTCACATCGTCCCCAACGGGGAGGTTAGGACAAGCACCAACCTGACCAAGGACTTCTCGCGCTACCTTTTCGACTTGCCGATTTCGTACGAGCAGGACATCGACCGTGCGGTGGCGGTTGCCCGAGAAGCTGCCGAGAACATGCGCAAGGAGCCTGAATACGGAGAATTGATCTTGGTGCCGCTCGAAGTCCTGGGCGTGGACAACTATGCCGACTCCAATATCAGCGTCAAGGTCTATGTTGAGACCGTTCCCGGCAAACAGTTTCGTGTCGGCCGGGAACTGCGCAGGCGAATTAAGCAGGCTTGGGACGGCGACGGCATCTCTGTCCCCTATCCCCACCAGCAGATGATCATCAGCCGGGAGGATCTCACCTCAGCCCTGTCTGTCGGAGCAGCCGGCGGTGACGGCCATCGGAGTGGCGACGGCATCTAGGCCACCGGGGTGGCCCAGTCCTTTCACTGACCAGCTCCGCCATCGGGGGCCACCGGGTCCGTAGATTGACCGGCTCCGCCACCGGGGCCACCGGGTCCGTAGATTGACCAGTTCTGCCACCGGGGGCACCGGGTCCGTAGATTGACCAGTTCTGCCATCGCAGGTGGCAGATCCGTGGCTTGACCAGCTCCGAGAATTCCCAGTGATCCGGGGGCAAGCGCGGCGTCATGGGGGGGTCAGCAACTATCATTGATTGAAGTGGAGCGGACGGTGCCGATAGTCGTACCCGAGACCGAAGGCCGGTAATCTCATGGTGCCTGCAACCAGGTATGCAAAGTGCGACGACGGGTACGTCGCCTATCAGGTCATCGGGGACGGGCCGATCGACATGGTCTTCATGTCCGCCTGGTTCAGCCACGTGGACGGCCGTTGGGAAGAGCCCTCCTTTGCCAGAATGCTGCGCAGGTTTTCGTCCTTTGCGCGGCTGATTGTCTTCGACAAGAGAGGCAGCGGCGCCTCGGATCCCCTCTCCAAGGAGAACATGAGCTGGGAAAACTGGGCCGATGACGTTCTTTGTGTAATGGACGCGGCGGGGTCCGAAAGGGCGGCCGTTGTCGGCGTCGGCGACAGTGGCCCCATCGCCATGCTTTTCGCCGCCACCCACCCCGAGAGGGTCTCGGCGCTTGTCGTGATCAACACTGCAGCAAGGTTCACCAGGGCGGATGACTACCCGTGGGGTCGAAGCGAGTCTGAAGTCGAAGAGTTCCTCAGCAGGCAGCAGAGTGCCTGGGGCACCGGAGGGATGATGGAGGTCTTCAGCCCGAGCAGGGCCCAGGATGAAAACTACCGGCGTTGGTGGGCGCGATATCAGCGGATATCCGCGAGTCCCGGAACTACAAAGCTCGTTTCCAGTCTGATCATGCAGATGGACGTGCGGCCGTTTCTTTCGACGATTCAGGCCCCGACGCTGGTGATCCAGCGCAAAGACTTACCGATGGTGGCAGTAGAACACGGGCGCTTCCTCGGAGACCACATCCCCAATTCGAAGTACGTCGAGTTGCCCGGAGGGGACTACTTCATCTATCTCGGCAACAGCGACGTAGTCGACGAAATAGAAGAGTTCATAACCGGAGTACGTCACATACCGGAACCGGACCGGGTTCTGGCTACGGTGATGTTCACCGACATTGTCGGCTCCACCGACAGGGCGATCTCGATGGGCGACCGCAAATGGCGGGAGCTCCTCGATCTGCACGATGAGCTGGTGAGGCGTCAGCTGGACTTGTATAGGGGCCGCCTGGTGAAGAGCACTGGTGACGGAGTACTGGCCACTTTTGACGGGCCCGCGCGGGCCATCCACGGCGCATGCGCCATCCGCGACGGCCTGCACCAGGCTGGCATGGAAATCAGAAGTGGTTTGCACGCCGGGGAAATAGAGGTTCGGGGAGAGGATCTCGGCGGCATTGCAGTGCACATCGGCTCCCGGGTTCTCGGCATCGCCAAAGCGCACGAGGTATTGGCCTCCCGGACGGTTAAGGACCTGACCGTGGGATCAGGGATCGACTTCGAGGACCGCGGAGAACACATGCTAAAGGGAGTCCCCGACCCCTGGCGGTTATACGCAGTAGTGGGAAAGTCCTAACCCGGTCCTAAAGTCCTAACCCGGTCCTAAAGTCCTAACCCGGTCCTAAAGTCCTAACCCGGTCCTAAAGTCCTAACC
>JBOGWH010000022.1:0-1092 GCA_050692975.1 Actinomycetota bacterium
CTGCTCTGGAGCGTCCGGAGGGGGAGGCGGTGTGGCGGTGCCCGAACGAAGATTGTCCCTCGAGAGGCGTTGAAGGCCTTTTTCATTTCGGTAGCCGGGGGGCGATGGACATCGAGGGCCTGGGGTACAAGACGGTGATTGCACTTCGGGACATGGGGTTCGTGAAGGATCTCGGCGATCTTTACTCCCTGACGAAAGACGACCTGCTCCAGCTTCCCCTGTTCGCCGACAAAAAAGCCGATCAACTGCTGGAGTCGTTGGAGGCCTCTAAGAAGCGAGGGTTGGCCAGGGTGCTCGTCGGCCTCGGGATCCGCGATGTTGGTCCGCCCACGGCCAGGGCCCTGGCGCGCCATTTCGGTTCGATCGACAGGCTTGCCCTTGCCGGCGCCGGGGAGCTGATGGAGGTGGAGGAGGTCGGCCCCATCGTTGCCGGGCGGATCCGCAGCTTCTTCGATTCGTCCCGCAACCGCAGAATCATCGACAAGCTCGCAGCCGCAGGCGTGAAGATGGAAGACGACTCGCCGGCGGCGCCGACGGGTCCTCTCTCGGGAAAGACTCTGGTGATTACGGGAGGACTGAGCGCATATACCAGGGACCAGGCCGTCAAAGCGATAGAGCAGGCAGGAGGAAAGGTCGCATCCAGCGTCTCGAAGAAAACCGACTTCGTGGTGGCGGGTGAGAACCCCGGATCCAAGATGGCCAGGGCAGAGGCCCTCGGGGTGACGATCATCGATGAGGCAGCATTCACCGGGCTGCTCGAAGAGGGTCAATAAATATATGCCTCTCCCGGCGGGAAACCGGGAAAATCGCTAGAATTTGCAACTTCGGGGAATAGGCTGTCAGGGTGCTGCACAGCCCCGGCGTATGGGTGGTTGTTATGGCGATGAGCGGGAGCAGATCTATCCGGCGTTTTCCGCGCTGGGTGGTTTGGCTCGGCCTGACCACGCTGGTATTTGTGCTCAGCGGCGCCGGCGTTGCCGCAGCCGCGATTCGTCTGGATGCGACTCGTAGCAGGGAACTGCTCAAAGGAGTCAGCGTCGGGGGGGTCAAGCTTGACGGCATCGAGTTTCACGCCGCCCGCAAGGCCTTGAT
>JBOGWH010000023.1:0-1662 GCA_050692975.1 Actinomycetota bacterium
GGCTACCACAACCGCGGAGACCCCTGGAAGGAAGAGCGTTATTGGGGCGACTGACCTGGGCTCCGGCCGAGGTGGTCGGCAAAACGCACGAGACCGAAAGAGTGGCGACCCTGGCTCTGCGGGTGCCCGGCTGGCCGGGGCACAGGCCGGGCCAGCATATCGACGTCCGGCTCACCGCAGAGGACGGGTATCAGGCCCAGCGCAGCTACAGCCTTGCTTCCGCCCCGGAGGCGGGCGACATTGAAATTACGGTGGAGAAGATCGACGATGGCGAGGTGTCGCCGTATCTGGTCGATGAGGTCGTCGTGGGGGACGTCTTCGAAATCAGGGGGCCGGTGGGCGGCTATTTCGTCTGGGACGGGTCCGACCCCGGCCCGCTGTTCCTTGTCGGCGGAGGCTCCGGCGTGGTGCCGCTGATGTCGATGATCCGCCACGCGGTCACCTTGAACGGAAACTCCTCGCCGGTGCGCCTGCTGTACTCGTCGAGGTCTCTCGGCGACGTCATCTACCGCGAGGAGTTGGAGGAATACGGCTCCAACGGAATTGAGGTGATTCATACCTTGACCCGGTCCAGGCCCGAGGGTTGGCGCGGCTATTCACGCCGTGTGGACGAAGAAATGATCGCAGAGACAACCTTTCCCCCTCCTCGAATGCCGATCTCATTTATCTGCGGGCCAACCTCTTTCGTAGAGGGCGTCGCGAACTACCTCCTCGGCGCGGGGCACCCGGCGGATCGCATAAAGACCGAGCGCTTCGGCCCTTCCGGGAGCTGACGGTGACGGAAAAGCTTGACGGAAACGCGGCGGCCGGCACGCTTGCCGATATCTTCGGCGCGGAGATGACCCTGTCGCTGGCGACCTGTGCTTCCTGCGGGGCTCGCGGCCAGGTGGGCGCCCTGGTCGTGTACCTGCGCGGGCCCGGTACGGTGATCCGCTGCCCCGCCTGCGAATCCGTCCTGATGAAGATCACCGAGGCCCGGGGCGTCTACTGCCTGGATATGTCGGGGGTTAGTGCGCTCCGGGTCGCCGGTCAATGACGGCAGGCCGGTGGCGGTACAATTGAGTCGGCACATTGAAAATCAAGCCAGGGGGCGATCTGGTATCGAGGCCGGTCGTTTCGTCTGGAGGAAGCGGGTCGAGGTCCAAGACCCTCGCTAATCACTTGGAAATAAACTGAAACGTCGCAGCTTAATGCGATCTCCCGTCTCTAGGTAGACGGGCGTTCCACCCGGATTCGTCTGCGGTCCGGGATGGGGCGTCGGCTAGCAGACTGGTCCGGAATGTCCCCCGCCGGGTGGGATGTTCGGACGAGATCAAAGCCCGGCTGGGAACGGCGAGCCTGCCTGTAGCAATCGCCGGTCCGAGACACTAACTCAGGCTACGCCCGTAGATGCCCCAGAGGGAAGCCAGGTCGACGGGAGGTTCGAATCCTCCCCGCCTCCACCATTTTCTCGTTCGCGATTCAGGTCCGACGAATAGTCCGCCTCACCTCGGATACCGAGGATTCTTCCTCGATCGGAGGATAATCCCCGGGAGATGCCGACGGAAGAAAAGAGAGGTTTCTTCGACCGCTTCGCGGAGCGGGCCTCGGAATTTGTAAGCAGAGCGCCCTTCTTTGCCTTCTGCCTTGGGCTGGTGGTTATATGGCTGCCGACCTATCCGC
>JBOGWH010000024.1:0-1198 GCA_050692975.1 Actinomycetota bacterium
ACACGAGCTTGACCAGTTGGTCCATGCTTGCAGTGAGCCGGTCCATTCCGCTCGCCAGCGTGTCCGTCCGTCCGGCCAGGGCCTCGATCTGCTGCTCCGTCCGCTGCTGCGCCTCGGCCAGGGCCTCAATCCGCTCAGACAAATGCTGAATTGCAGCCGGCAAATCCAAAAGCTCATCGGTGAGGACCAACCGGCGGAGCTCGGCTCGCCACTCGGGATGTTCCTCGAGTAGTTGAACCAGATCGCGAAAGTCATCGGCTGCAAAACTCATCGTGAAACAATTATGACTCGCCGCGCCGACAAAACGTCCCTCCGACCGTCGGCGGCGCTAAGCCGGAGCCATCAGCCCGGGGCCGAGAGCCTGGTGAGATTTGAGGCTGCCGGCTTTGCTCTCGTAACTTCGCCGCGATTACCAATTCAATGCAACAGATCGCCCTGGAGCACTGGGCGCTAACTATCACAGCGAAGTTACAGATGCGGCCCAGTTCAATAGGTTCGCCGAAAACCTGGCAGATTCGCGAAACCCCCGGACCGCAACATGCTTGTCTCTCTGCTCAAACCCGTCGCACACCATAGCCAATGATTGGACGGATTGGGAGCGCCTACAGCTATTTCAGCCGGGCGGGTTGGAGGCCCTGGAGCGCCTCGCGAAAGTGCTGGAGCTAACCTCTAAACCGGTAGAATGCGATTCCTTCTGGGCCTTAGGAGCGCTTCTTCTTGATGGCTACCGCGCTGCCAACAAGAGCAATAATGCCGAGTCCGGCGGCAAGGGACAGGCCGTAGCGGCTGATGAAAGACTTGCCTCCGATCTGCGGTAGGAGACCGGCCTCAAACCCTGGGTCGTAGAGCGCTCCGTCCATTCGGTCGCCTCCTCCGATTAGCAGGAGCTTCCCGCAATTTGGTTTGCACGGCCGTCTCATCAGCAGGGTCGCCGAGTATGCGCCCCGCTCAAGGGGGATCTTGCGCTGGGTGGCCCAGGTCTTGGTCGCCGGATCAAACAATTCCGCCGCGCTCTCCCCGGCCAACTCCACCTTTCCCGGGTCAACGCCCGAAGAATCGAAAAGTCCTCCTCCCGCCACAACGACCCGTCCATCAGGCAGCCTTGAGACTTCCGGATAAAGCCTCGCCAATGAAGGCTCCTGGACTAGAGAAAACGATCCCGTCCGATGCGCATATATCTCGGCATTGCGAACTACCG
>JBOGWH010000025.1:0-2142 GCA_050692975.1 Actinomycetota bacterium
GTCGATGCTGAAGCGGGACCTCGACATCAAGGATATGGGGACGATATTTCCCGGGCACGGTGGGGCGCTCGACCGGATCGACGCGATGCTCTTTGTGGTTCCCGCAGTTTACTTTTCCCTCAAGGTATTTGGCTACTGAGCTCAGGTTCGTTCGAGTCGATGCTGAAGCGGGACCTCGACATCAAGGATATGGGGACGATATTTCCCGGGCACGGTGGGGCGCTCGACCGGATCGACGCGATGCTCTTTGTGGTTCCCGCAGTTTACTTTTCTAAGTTATTTAGCTACGGACGCCAGTTGATGGCCGGAACGACGATTCTCCGGGAAATGGCCAAAGACCTTGCCGGCCGGAAGGGAGAGCTGATCTGGTGGCCTCTCCGGGTGACGTTTAGGCTGCCGCCCGGTAGCGGGTAGCATTTAGCGCTATGTCGCTCAGCGCCGGGCTTGACCTCGGCGGCACGAAACTGCTTGCGGCCCTCGTCGACGACGAGGGCCGGATTCTTGCGCGGATAGAGAAGCCCACAGACAAGCAGGCCCCGGGCGCCGAGGTCAAGGGAGCGATCGAGGAACTCGCAGGGCAGGCCTCGGAGCCGATCGCCGGGATCGGCCTCGCGGTCGCAGGCTTTATCGAGCAGCCGTCGGGGCGGATTGCGTTTGCTCCTAACCTCCCGAACGTCGACCACGATCTGAGGGAGAAGATCGTCTCGGACTTCGATGCGCCGGTCATCCTGGAAAACGACGCCAATGCGGCGACCTGGGCGGAAAGCAGGTTTGGCGCCGGAAAGGGGACCCGCGACATGATCATGGTCACGGTTGGCACCGGTCTGGGAGGAGGGATCGTTGCGGACGGGAAGCTGTACAGGGGCAGCCGGGGCTTCGCGGCCGAGTTCGGCCATATTGTCGGAATGGTCGGGGGGCCGCCGTGCCCCTGCGGCAGCGCCGGGTGCTTCGAAGCGATTGCGTCGGGAAAGGCAATGGAGCGTCTTGCCAGGGAGAAGGCCGCCCGCAACGGAGCTTCGGCCGTGCTCGAGATGGCCGGCGGAGACCCCGAGAGGATCACCGGCCATATGATCCACGATGCGTTGAAGCAGGGGGATTCATTCGCGCAGGAACTGTTCGATGAGCTGGGCCACAACCTCGCACTGGGCCTGGCGGGGCTGGCTCACGCCTTCGACCCAGAGGTGATCGTCGTCGGCGGGGGAGTGGCCGAGGCCGGCGATGCGCTGCTGGAGCCGGCCCGCCGGGGCCTGGCGGAGAGGTTCGAGGGCAAGGTTTCGCCGCCGCCGATCGTCGCCGCCACGATGGGAAACGACGCCGGAGCAATCGGGGCAGCGTCGCTTGCCGCGCTGGCGGGTGAGGCTTCAAAGCCCGAGGCTTCAAAGCCCGAGGCTTCAAAGCGCGAGGCTTCAAAGCCCGAGGCTTCAAAGGGCAAGGATTGAAAGACCCGGCGGGGGCCTTCGCTCTTGTTTCGCTATTGCGCTCCCGTTTTGCCGTATCCGGCGCAAGGAATTGAAAGGCCCAGCGGGGGCCTTCGCTCTTGTTTCTCTTCAGGTTCTGGCAGGCACGTTTTTCTTCCTGACGATTGCCTTGGTCCGTTACCCATTCTTAAACAGGGGGTACTTCAGGTCGACGGCCTGGGTGATGTGGCCGCTTACCCTGGCGGTGGGGCTGGAGGCGCCGGATGCATTCAGGGCCACGACGATCACGGCGGCGGCCCTCATGGCATCGTTCCTTGCGGCGGTGTACACGCAGAGGCCGTTGCTGGAATGGCTTTCCTCGGCCGCCGCCAGCTGCGTTGGCGTGGTCCTTGTATACCGGGCCGGCGGCGCCGGCACCGGTGGGCTTCAGGCGCTGTCAGGCCTGATTCTGATGGGCGCAGTAACCCACGCCATGGTGCTGGGCCACTGGTACCTTAACCAGGCCCGCCTGCCGATCAACCCGCTGATGGAGCAGACGGCCGCCCTGGGCGCATCGCTTGCCCTCAGCCTGACCACCGGAGTCGCCCTACGGGGCGACTTGGTTGATGCCCGCGTACCCGGAGCCATCCTGGCGGTTTCCGGCTCGGCCTACTGGTGGACGTGGTTGCTGATGGTGGCCGGAACGGCCATCCTGGCCGCGATGGTGTGGGCCACAGTCCGGGTG
>JBOGWH010000026.1:0-3556 GCA_050692975.1 Actinomycetota bacterium
GGCAGGATCATCGGCCGGCCGTTGGTCACAAAAGCGAGTCGTCCGACAAAGCCGTGCATCTTGAGACTCTCGATGCATTCCTCCCGGCTGAGCTCCTGCAGCTTTCGGTGAGAATGATCGCTCATCAACGTCCTTCCTGAGTGGTGGCCCTTCGAGACAACCATAACCCCCCGTAGCAAGACAGCCGTAGCGGCGGCGGGGATTCAATATACTCAGGCCCGGGTACCAAGGGCACATAAGCCACGCAAACCGGACCCTTCATCCAATTTCAAAGGAGGCCGCGATGAACAAGTATTCGCTCCCACAGCTCCCTTACGGCTACGACGCACTCGAACCGCACATCGACGCCAAGACGATGGAAATTCACCACACCAAGCACCACCAGACCTACGTCGACAAGCTCAATGCCGCAATCGAAGGTAAAGACGACCTTTACTACGACAACGTCGACGACCTGATGCGCAACTTCGACAAGGTTCCCGGCGACGTTCAGGGCCCCGTTCGCAACCACGGCGGCGGCCACGCCAACCACAGCCTGTTCTGGACGGTGATCGGCCCCGGCGGCGGCGGCGAGGCGTCCGGCCCGGTCGCGGATGCCATCGGCTCGGCTTTTGGCTCGTTCGGAAACTTCAAAGAGAAGTTCACCACGGCGGCAACTAATCACTTCGGCAGCGGGTGGGCATGGCTGGTAGTCGACGGCGGCAAGCTGGACGTGGTCTCCATGCCCAACCAGGACTCACCGCTGATGAGCGGCAAGACCCCCGTCCTCGGGCTGGACGTCTGGGAGCACGCCTACTACCTGAAGTACCAGAACCGCCGTCCTGAGTACATCGAGGCGTTCTGGAACGTAATCAACTGGGACGAGGTCAACAACCGCTTTCAAGCCGCCGGTTAGTCCCCCCGGGGGGCCTGGGCCGCTTGACAAAGCGAGCTTTTCTGTCCCGAATCGGCCGGGACGGCCCGAAAACGCGCGCCACTTGACAAAAAACAACCAGGATTTGGCAAAAATGACGCTTGCCGCTACAATTAATGAGCGGTGCGGCGGGGGAAACGGCAGAAGCAAAACTTCGTCAAATTGACGGGTTTAGGGTGTGAGATTTCGAGCAGGCTTATAGCTTGACAAGAACTTCAAGAATCCACTCCAGGATCCTTGTCAAGTTGTCAAGAGGGTCGTATCCTACCTTCCCCCAAAGGGGAGAAAGGCCCGTCTTTTGTATCTCGCTGGTTGGTCCCGCCGTCCAAAGATGTCCAAGAGTTAAGTGAAGGATGATTGAAGTGAAGCGAGAGCAGGACTACATGGAATACGAGCCGTCGGTGGCGGTTCGGGACGAGGCGCCCCACGAGGACCTGGTCAGGCAGTACCTGCGCGAAATCGGACAGTACCCCCTGCTCACCGATGTCGACGAGGTCGAGCTGGCAAAAGCCTACGAGGCCGGGCTCGCGGCTGCGACCAAACTGGAGAAGCCCAAGCGCAAGCTGAGTCCCAAGCGCACCGAAGAACTGACGAGGACCGAGCAGCAGGGGCTGGCCGCCAAACGGCGTTTCATCCAGTCGAACCTGCGTCTGGTGGTTTCGATCGCCAAGAAGTACTCGGCCGCCGGCCTGCCCCTGCTGGACCTGATCCAGGAGGGAAACCTCGGGCTGATGCGTGCGGTTGAGAAGTTCGACTACCGCAGGGGATTCAAGTTCTCGACCTACGCGACCTGGTGGATTCGCCAGGCCATTACCCGCGCAATTGCGGACAAGGCGCGCACGATCCGGATCCCCGTCCACATGGTGGAGACGCTTTACCGGGTGCGCAAGGTCCAGTCCGAGCTTCTGGAGCAGCTGGGCCGGGAAGCCACCATCGACGAGATCGCGGTGGCGGCCGAGATGACCCCCGACAAAGTCCGGGAGGCTTTCCGGGTGCTGCCCGAGCCGGTTTCGATCCACGAGCCCATCGGCGACGAGGACGCCGAATTGGGCGACTTCATCCAGGATGAGGATGCCGAGGGCCCCTTCGAGGCGGCCGCTCTGGCGCTTCGCCAGGAGGACCTGTGGAGCATGCTCGGCACGCTGTCCGACCGGGAAAAGAAGGTGCTGGCGCTGCGCTTCGGCCTGGTGACCGGTGAGCCCCGAACTCTTGAAGAGGTCGGCCGGGAGTTCGACCTGACCCGTGAGCGGATCCGGCAGATCGAGGCCAAGGCGCTTTCCAAGCTGCGCCACCCCTCCAGCCCCGGCAAGCTGCGTGACATGGTGACCCTCTAAGAAAGGAACTCCTTTTGGTCCTGGAGGCGCGCCTCACGAAATTCTCCAGGCCCGCCCAAGGCGCCGGAATCCTGACGATGCGCGCTTCGGCTGTTTAGAGATGCCCATCACCGGCGAGGTCCTGGTGGCCCATTACCGGGAGGTAGGGCTCAAAGGGCGCAACCGCTCCTTCTTCGAGCGTACCCTCGTCAACAATATGCGCCGGGCGCTCCAGTCAATCGGCGGGGCGTACGTCGAGAACATCTCGGGACGCTTGATAGTCCATACCGGCAATCCCGGGGACCTTGATGCCATCGCCTCTGCGCTGCAGCAGGTTTTCGGCCTCTCGAGCATCTCCCGCGGGCTCGAGATCAGGGATGCCGACCTCGACCTGGTTACCGAGGCGTCGCTGAGGCTTGCAGGCCGGGAACACTTTGAAAGCTTCCGCGTACGCGCCCGGCGGGGCAACTCCTCGTTTCCCCTGGGCTCCCAGAAGGTCAATGAGGCCGTGGGCCGCAGCATCCAGGACGCGACCGGGGCGAGAGTCGACCTGTCGGCCGGGCAATGGACCTGCCACATCGAACTCGTCACCAACCGCGGCTACGTCTACAGCACCAAGCTCCCGGCCCCCGGGGGCCTCCCGGTCGGCAGTTCCGGCCAAGTGCTGGCGCTTCTGTCCGGCGGCATCGACTCCCCCGTGGCCGCCTGGCTAATGGGAAAGCGCGGCGCCGCGGTCGACTTCATCCACTTTCACGGCCGGCCTTATTCCGACGGATCCAGCGAGAGGCAGGCCCGCCGCCTGGCCCGGGCCCTGTCACCCTGGCTTCTGGCGTCACGGCTGTGGATGGTCCCCTTCGGCGACATCCAGTCCGAGATCACCACCGGCACGCCGACGAAGCTGAGGATCGTTCTCTACCGCCGCTTCATGATGCGCATCGCGGAGGCGCTGGCCCTGCGAGAGGGAGCCGAGGCCCTGGTTACCGGAGAAAGCCTCGGGCAGGTGGCCTCCCAGACGCTGCCCAACATGGCCGTGATAAACCGGGCCGCAAAGCAAGTCCCCATCCTGCGCCCACTCGTTGGCGCCGACAAGCTGGAGATCGAAGAAACCGCCCGGCGGATCGGGACCTACGAGATATCAATCGAGCCCCATCAGGACTGCTGCGTGCTGTTCATTCCCCGAGAGGTGACGACGGCCGCCTCGGCAGCCGGAGTGGAAGAGGCCGAATCGGGCCTCGATGTGGAATCGCTGGTGGACAAGGCCCTGGCGAACATCGAGGTGGAAGAGTTCCGGTTCAGTCCGCCTCCGACCGCCGCTAGGTAACCTCTGGAG